>JAFTCP010000134.1 GCA_017454625.1 Synergistaceae bacterium | reverse complement strand
GAACTTTTTCACGGCTAATTCTCCTTCAAATTTTGTCTGACCGTAATAGTTAAGCGGCGCAAAGTTCTCATCTTCCGGCTTTAGAGCTTGTGAACCTGAACCGTCAAAAATGTAATCTGTGCTGATGTAAGTCATGATGATATTATTTTCTGCACAGGCACGGGCGATATTCTCAGTTCCTGTTACGTTGACGGCGTAAACTTTCGGCTTGTTAGCTTCATCTTCGGCGGCATCAACAGCTGTCCATGCGGCACAATGAATTACTCGTGAAGGCTTCGTTTCTCCCAAAACTCGTTCAACGTCAGAATAATTCGTTATGTCAAGCTGAATGTATTTGCATAATTCCGGCCCCGTGAATTTCTCCTGAATGTCCGACGCTATACACTCAATCTCTCGTTTCGTAAGCTCATGAATTAAATCACGTCCAAGCTGACCATTTGCGCCGGTTACGAAAATTTTTAGCATGTATATATTTTCCCCCTTATCATCAAGCGTTCACATTTTATCGTTGTCGTGTAAATCCTATAAATTTTCCTCTCGCATGCCATCGTCTTTTAGCGTTGATATATTTTCTCTAGCAGGTTATCAGCGTTTTGCGTCAATATATTTTCCCTCGATTACGTCTTTCAAGTATTGACCGTATTGATTTTTCCGGAGTTGTTCGTAAACCCTCATAACTTGTTCGCTCGAAATCCACCCGTTAAGGTAAGCAATCTCCTCAAGGCATGCTATTTTTCTGTGCTGGTGTGTCTCTAATGTCTTCACAAAGTTTGTGGCATCGGCTAAGCTCTCATGAGTTCCAGTGTCAAGCCACGTAAACCCCTGACCTAATAACTCAACGTTTAACTCTCCAAGCTCTAAATATATCCTGTTCAAGTCCGTAATTTCGAGCTCGCCTCGTTTTGATGGCTTCAAGTTCTCCGCGAATTTCACAACACGATTATCATAAAAGTATAAGCCTGTTACACAATAATTGCTCTTTGGATGCTCCGGCTTCTCCTCAATCGATATTGCCCGGTTGTTTTTGTCGAACTCAACAATTCCGAAACGTTCAGGGTCATCAACATAATATCCGAATATCGTCGCGCCTTTTCCAGTTTCAGCGTTATTCACAGCATCATTGAGCCTTCGCACAAGCCCTTGACCTGAGAAAATATTATCGCCGAGTATCATAGCGACACAATCAGAGCTGATAAAATTTTTCCCGATTATGAACGCTTGAGCTAATCCGTCCGGTGATGGCTGAACCTGATACGAGAAATTCACGCCGAACTGTTCGCCGCTGCCTAATAACTTTTCAAAACGCGGCAGGTCGTCAGGAGTTGAGATTATCAGGATGTCGCGGATTTTCGCCTGCATTAAAATTGAGACGGGATAATATATCATCGGCTTGTCATAAACCGGCAGTAATTGTTTCGAGGTTACGAGTGTCAAGGGATAAAGACGGGTCCCGCTTCCTCCTGCTAAGACTATTCCTTTCATTTTGAACCTCCGTGAAAAGTTTTGATGGTGAATATGATACAACAATATGAATGGAAAATGACGAAAAAAATTTTCCCCCATTGTGAGAGGGAAATAACCCTTATGGAAGGTTCGTAACTAGAGGTGAAAACCTATCGTATGCAGGTGTATTCGTTTCAATCCCTAGTTAGGAAGGTTCATAACCTGCAGCGGAGTACTCTAAGGTTGAGGTTTATTAGTTTCAATCCCTAACAGGAAAATTCACGATTAAAAATTTTAGCATTCACGCCTCCTTCTTGCAACAAAAAAGCACCAGCCTTTACGACCGGTGCCGTCTATCAAAATTTCTTACGCCAGATACTTTTTGAGTGTCGCTCTCACAGCTCCGAAGCCCGCAACTTCCTCTTTGAATATCGTCTCGATTTTTCCGCCTAATCCCACGTCATAGAGATTAACTTCAAAGATATTCTTGTTGCTGAGAATTGGCCGGAGTTTGTCGCCGACTGTCTCAGGTTTTCCGAGTTCGATGCCGTCAAGCTGTTTCGTCAACTCTCCAATCATCGGATCCGGAGAAAGCTCAAACTTTTTGCCCTCGTCGTCAAGAGCAAGCAGGTATCTCAACCAGCCGGCGATCGCTAAAGGAATTCCGATTAACTTTTCGGCTGAACCGTCGCGCGCAACATAGGCCTTAATTGTCTCGCCAAACCTGATGCCGACCATCTGCGAAATATCTACAGCAATTCTCGCGCTTGTGTCGCCTAAATACGGGTTAGGAAATCTCACGTTCAAGACTTCATCAAGGAACTTCTTCGGCGATAAAATTTTCGGGTCATCAACAACCGGCAAGCCTTCAACGTAGCCGACAGTCTGGGCCAATTTCGCGAGTTCGGGGTCATGCATTCCGTCAGCGAACAAAGTATAACCGAGCATGCAGTCATAAGTGCATAACGCCGTATGAATTGGGTTCAGGCACGCCGTAACTTTCATTCGTTCGGATAAATTTACGGTATTGCGGTCAGTCATGAACACTCCGGCTTCGGCTTTCTCGAACTCAGGACGACCATTCGGGAAGCTGTCCTCGATAACTAAATATTGCGGCTCCTCAGCATTCACAAACGGAGCTATGTATGTTTTCTTGGACGTTACAACTATGCTCATGTCGTCAACGCCTAAATCACCGAGCATCTTCGCTACATCTTCCGACGGACGCGGCGTAATCTTGTCAATCATCGTCCATGCAAAAGCAATCTTGCTCTCATCCTTCACGTAAGCTACGAACTCAGCGGGAACAAAATTTTTCTCCTGCCATTTTTCCGCCGTCTCAATCACGCTTGCACGTAACTTTTTCCCATTCTGCGAGACGTTATCCATTGAGACGAGCGCGAGGGGTTTAGCTCCAGCTTTGAAACGTTCGAGTAACATTGCCGTAACGATAGCCATTGCTCCGGTTGATTTCTCAGGGCCATTGTTCATGTCGGCTTCAACGTAACGTAAATATTTCCCATCCGAACCGTGAAGAGCATATCCCTTCTCGGTAATCGTGAAAGAAACAAGCTGTAAACTTGGAGCCGCAAAAATTTCTTTCATCCTCGCGAAGTCAGCCGGAGCTTTCAGAGCTTCACAGAGTGAGCCTAAAACTCGTTTATCAGTCCGGCCATCCTCATGGAGAGTTACAGCAAGCGCGAGATTGTCAAACGGGGCGTAAATCTTATCGACAACATCATAATCAAAAGTTTCAATGCAGGTAATTCCTCTGTCGATTGCTCCGGAAGTTATGAGCTTGTCAGCAATTCCGCCGATGAAGATACGAAAGATATTGCCAATTCCGAAGTGTACCCATAAGGGATTTTTGCGGGTTCTTTCGGCGACTTCTTCAACGTTGTAACTTGGGAGCGAAATTCCGGCTTGCTTCCAGGCGTTAATATCTTTGAGGCCGTCATAAGTCAGACGCATAATTATTCCTCCTGTAATTTTATTCTGATGATTGCGGGGATGTTGAGAGTGTATCAGAATTTGCGCAAAAAGAATAGAGAGCCTGAATTTTCATCAACAGCCCTTAGCGTCTAATCTTTCATATTCTTCACGGCAAACCGGCGAAAATTTCATCAATTCATCGTGAAAAGCCTCAATCCATAAACGCATTTTCTCTTCAAGTCCGAACTTCTTAGCAATTCCCCTTGACATTTGCCAAATATCAGAACATGCCTTAATAACTTTTTCCTCGTCAGTAGCCTTCTTGAAGCCCATCATTCGGCTGGCGTAACCGTCGCTTTTACATGTCGAGAGATAACGGCGTGCGAGATTTTTATACTCATGATAGAGATATGCTTCACTTTCAGGAGCGTAATTACTCATACGAAGTTCATCAATAATCATCATTAATTCTTTATTTTGAGACTTCCTGAAAATTTTTCCGCGTCCATAAAGAATTTGCAGGCATATACACCGCCAAAGCCACCAATCTACGTTTTTACAGCCCTTGTTCTCATGGTCAGAATATCTATCGCAATAAAGTTCATGAAGAAATTTTACGGTATCGTCTTCAGCAAGATTATCAAGAATTTCAAGCCTGAGTTTCGGCTCTAATTCGTCATAATAATCTTTAAGCCTTAAATCAATTTCATACATTATAGATTAAATTTATGCTTTTCCGCAGCTCCCTATAATCTGCATTTTCTGAACAACATAGCGTTTAACTTCTTCAATTCCGAATGCGCCGTATTTCTTCGGGTCAAAACCTTCGGGGCTTCCCTTCATGTATTCTTTCACGCCGTTAGTAAAAGCAATCCGCAAATCCGTAGCGTAATTAACTTTGCACATTCCCAGTTTGATGCATTCGATAACTTGTTCATCAGGAACGCCTGAAGTTCCGTGAAGAACGAGCGGAATATCAACAAGCTCATGAATTTTTGCGAGAACGTCAAAATTTACCTGAGGAGTTCCCTTGTAAACTCCGTGAGCCGTCCCGACAGCAACAGCGAGTGAATCACATTTTGTGCGTTCGGCAAACTCTGCGGCGTCATTGGGATTTGTGTAAGGGTTGACGGTTTTAGTGTTGTCGAGGTCGTCTTCTTTTCCTCCGACGCGTCCGAGTTCAGCTTCAACAGGAACATATCCGGCATGACAGACTTCAACGACGGATTTTGTAAGCGCAATATTCTCTTCAAAGGGTAACTTGCTCCCGTCAATCATAATTGAAGTATAACCCGTGTGAAACGCAAGTACAGCCGTCTCGAATGAATTTCCGTGATCCAAATGACACACAACAGGCACGCTTGAACGTTCTGCGGCGGCTTTAATGTTGGCAAAATAGAAATCAACGCCGGCATATTTCAGAGTTCCCGGAGTTGTCTGCATTATGACGGGTGATTTAGTCTCTTCTGCGGCTCTGAGAACAGCAATAACCATCTCCATATTTTCGACGTTGAACGCTCCGATTGCATATTTATTCTTGAACGCGTCCTTGAGCAATTCCCTAGATGTTACAAGCAAAATTTATTTTCCTCCCTAATGAGATTTATATTTTCACAGCGTAATTATAATCATCAGCAACCTCATTTACACAATCTTTCACGAGGTCAGCCGCTTTCATCTGAATAATTCCGTCTCTAACTTTGAAGTATTGACGCGGCATAAACTGTCTGAGCATTCCGGCGGGAATTTCTACGCTGTCGATATTCGCGAATAATTTATTGATTGCTGATTTTATCTCCGGAAGGCTAAAATAATATCTGCAGCGGTCAGAATAGCTGTATTTTCTCGCGATGAATTTATCGTGTTCGGAGCCGTGATAATGTTTTATCCAATTGGCCGGATTTTCGAGCATAACTTTTTCAAGCGTCTCAATGAAATTTGCGCGTCTATCTTCACTTACAAGCTCACGTTCAATCATGCTCAGAGCAAAAAGTCCTTGACGAAGTGCGAATGTCAATGCCGGGCCGACTTTGAGAATAGCAACGCCGTCTTGAACCATTTCACGCAATCTTTCAGCAGGCTGATAATCCGTAGAATGTCCTTCAAATGTTAAACCTGGAAATTTCTTCAGTGATGCGCAAAGTTCTCTTGCTTTTGCTCTGTCGTAAAAATGAATGTCCTTATCGCCGAACTCGACACCAGGCTGAACAACGACCCCGATAACATCTTGCCAGCGTTCAGAAATTCCATGCTCTAAAAATTTGCGCTTATAAGTGTTTATTGTCGTCTCAAAATCTTTTGCTCTCGTAACCTGTACGCCGTCTTCTTCTTCCTGACTTCCTCCGGGAATTGGGACTTCTGAGCCGATAATATAGACTGGCCTCATCTCGTCGGGATTTGATTTTAACATTTCCTGATAAGTTTTCTCGCATTCTTCAAGTAAAGTTGCGCCGCGCTCGGCGATTATGTCATCGGATAATTCTTCATCGTCGGCGAGTTTCATGCTTGTATCAAGATGAATTTTCTTGAACCCGGCCAATATGCATAATTTTACGAGTTCAAGGGAATTTTTCATAGCTTCATTCTCAGGAAGATTTGACCAGACTAAAGGGCCCATGTGATCTCCGCCGAGAATGATTTTATCACGAGGGAATTTTACACGGTCAGCGATTGCGAAAATGTAATCACGGAAATCTGAAGGTTTCATTCCTGTGTAGCCTCCAAATTGATTAATCTGATTTGCTGTTCCTTCGATTAAAATCGGCTGATTAAGATATTTCCCCTGTTCAAACAAGGCTTCGATTACAAGTTCATTGGCTGTACAGTAAGATGGGATAGCAAATTTTCTTTCTGGTAATGCTAATAATTGATTTTTCACGAGTTTATCCCCTTTTTAGTGAATTTATTAAGACCTCATATAGATAATAATTATAGTATTATAAATTATCAAAAAAGAAGAAGGAGAAATTAACGATGTGGCACGGAAGATTTAAACACGACACCGCAAAAATAGTTCAGGACTTCACACAGTCGCTTGATATTGATTGGCGGATGGCTGAAGCTGACATTGCGGGGAGTATTGCTCACGTTCGGATGCTCGGCAAAACGGGAATTCTGAAACAGGACGAAGCAAGCAAAATTGAAATTGGCCTGAATAAAGTTCTTGATGAGATTAAAACGGGAAATTTCACGCCGTCAGAAAATCTCGAAGACGTTCACATGAACATTGAGGCAAGATTGACGGAGATTGAGCCGCTCGGAGCGAAATTACACACAGCAAGAAGCCGCAATGACCAAGTAGCTACGACGACGAGAATTTATTTACGTGAGAGATTGAACGTTTTAGCTGAGGAATTACGAGAACTCCTGAAAGTCTTAATCTCAAACGCTGAACGACACTTGAACATAATCATTCCCGGCTACACTCACATGCAGCAGGCGCAGCCAATCTCAATGGGGCATTACTGGCTAGCTTGGTTCGAGGCTTTTTATCGCGACAATGAAAAGCTGAAATTTGCGCTTAACTCCCTTAATGAATGTCCGCTTGGTGCTGGAGCATTGGCCGGTTCAACTTTGCCGATTGACCGTGAATTTACTTCGGAGCTCCTGAATTTCGCAGGTCCCACACGCAATAGTCTTGACACGGTAGCAAATCGCGATTACATGACGGATTATCATTATTTCGCGAGCGTCTTAATGATACATTTTTCCCGTTTATGCAACGATCTAATCACATGGAACACTCAGGAGTTCGCGTTTATCGTTCTTCCTGATGAGTTCTGCACAGGCTCAAGCATGATGCCCCAGAAGAAAAATCCTGACGTTCTCGAATTAACACGCGGAAAAACCGGCCAAGTCATAGGAAACTTGATAGACTTGTTAATCAACCTTAAGGGGCTTCCGATGACTTACAACCGAGATTTACAGGAGGACAAGCGGGGATTATGGGCCTCACTTGACACGATCGAAAACGTGATAAAGATTATGAAGGATTTGCTCTCGAAAGTTGACGTTGACGAAAAAGCGGCGTTGTCTGGTCTCGAAAAAGGCTACTCACTCGCTACTGATGTTGCCGAATATCTCGTGATGAAGGGCGTTCCTTTCCGTGAAGCTCACTTGAAAGTCGGGCGTTTAGTCGGATGGTGCATTGAGAGAGATTTAGCGTTTGATGAGCTTACGTTAAAACAATGGCAGGAGAATATCCCCGAAACTGACGAGGAAATGTTGAAGATTTTATCACCTCGTGAGAGCGTAAGACGACGAAACGTTTACGGAGCAACCGGATTTTCACAAGTTCAACGGCAGATTGACGAAGCAAAAGCAAGAGTGAAAGAGTAAAAAAAATACCCCTCGTTTTTAGGCGGGGGGCTTTGTTCTCATTTCTCGTTAAAACCTTTCAACTTTGAACTTTTCTTCAAGCTCCTTCGATTTTGCCTGAAGAATGTCCTGTGTCTTCTGTTCACGGAGCTCCTCCATAATCTGAGACTTTACCTGTTCAAACGGTGTCGGGCTCTCCGGAATACGTTCTTCGAGCTTGATAATATGCCAGCCGAATTGTGATTTAACGGGTTCTGAAACATCGCCGGGATTTTTCAGATCAAACGCTGCCTTCTCAAATTCCGGAACCATTACGCCGCGAGGAAATTCGCCCAAGTCTCCGCCGTTGAGTGCGCTTCCCGGATCCGTTGAATATTCTTTCGCGACAACGTCAAAGGATTTTCCCGCCTTCAACTCTTCCTGAACTTTCGCGAGCGTCGCATCATCACTGACTAAAATATGGCGTGCATGAACTCTTTCGGGTTGAGTGAATAAGTTCGGGTTCTCGTCGTAAAATTTCTTGGCTTCGTCGTCGCTGATTACGAGATTAGCAATTTCACGTCTCATTGCCGCCTGAGCTAACATTGCACGTTTCGCATTGGTCAGAGCTTCGATGAATGCCGGAGTCTCGTCAAGTTTTTCTTCCTCGCCGTAAAGAGCATAAAGCCTCATCGAGATTACGTCGTCGATAATCATTTTCCGTCCCTGTTCAGTCCCGTATAACATGACTGCTTGCTGACCGAACGGCTGAATGAACGCGAGAACTTCGGTTTCCGTGATGTCCTGACTTCCGACGCGCGCGACAACTTTTGATGATGAACTCTCTGCTCCGAAAGCGAGATTTGCGAGTAATAACGTGATTATGAAAGCTGTGATAAATTTTCTTGACATCGATAAATAAATCCTCCTGATGAAAAATTTTACACAGTTTATCACAACAATAATTATTCTCAGAACTTTTCATTAATAAGAAAACTTTTTCTCAGCTTATTATCGCAATAAATCATTCTTGAAACTTTTCAATGACAAGAAAAACTTTACTCAATCTATCACAGTAACAATAATAAACAGAACTTTTCATGAACTGACTAACGAGAAAAATTTTAACGCAACTTAATTTATCGTATAATAACGTTAAAATATTATTCTTATTCTCGGAGCTGATTATTTTGCGCGTCGTTAATACTCAAATAATTCTCGGCCTCTCAATTTGGATCTTAGGTTTCGCCTTCATGGTGCTCGGCTGGCTTGTCGGTGAACTCTCGGAAAAATACGGAAAACTTCCCGGCAAAATTATTTACAGGATTGGTGCCGTAATCGTCGCTGTTCCTGTGATAATTGCTCTCTGGAAGTTGTCAGCAGTCCTTTACGTCAACCGTTTCAACATCGCAACATACATTAATAACGCCGTCGAATTTTTGCAGGACGCAATCAAAGTTTTATAAATGGGCGTAATTTTTGGGCTTATTGCGGCGGCATTCATGCTGTATTTTCCGTATGAATGGTGCAGGTTTCGGCATGAAGACGAGAGAACTTATGGCCTGAAATGGTTTCTCACGCGTCAATCCAAACGGGACGTGATTATCGCGCTGGCAATAACTCTAATTCCCTTGACGTTCGTATCTTTGCATTGGCCTGCTGAATGGGGAGGAAGAGGCTTAAAGCATCCTTCGTTCTGGCAGGCTGTGGATTATCTCGGAGGAGGGATTGCGGCGGCATTCATTGAGGAAACTTTTTTTAGGGGATGGCTTCAG
Source organism: Synergistaceae bacterium (assembly GCA_017454625.1). Lineage (GTDB taxonomy): Bacteria > Synergistota > Synergistia > Synergistales > Aminobacteriaceae > JAFUXM01. The sequence goes on along the minus strand of JAFTCP010000134.1, from coordinate 33,626 downwards.
ACTTTAACGATAAGAAAGTTCGGAGTGATATTAGGGATATTGTCAGCGAGTTTGTTATTTGCTCTCAGTCATTTAATCGCATTAACCGGCTGGCTTCGAGTTGCTACGTTTTTTCCCGGAATAATCATGGGAATTTTGCGTTATCGCGGAGGTTCCGTTTTGCCCTCGATAATTTATCACGCATTATGCAACGTCTGGGCTGTATGGCTTGCTCCTGTTCCGTGAGGTGAATTAATCATGAAGAAATTTTTGCTCACTCTAATTCTTATATTCCAAGTCTCGTGTTCATATGCCGAAGACTTCATAACTTTACGCATTCCCTGCCGAGAAAATGAAACCGTCAAAGCAATTCTGCCCTCAGGTGAAGTTATCAATCTCGGTCAAGTTACGGCTTATCCCGCAAAAACTAACTGGCCCGCTTACACTGCTAGTAAATGGTGTGAGCCTTCAACTGTCTGTGCTTCGGCGGTCAATGCAATTCATATTCTCGTACGTGTTGAAGAGGACAAAGGAAGAATAATAAGCATAATTCCTTCGGTAACTGTAGCTCCTGCGGCTGAAAGAGGGGCATACTTCGCTGTTGACGTTCCGGCCGGGACGAGAATTTTCGGGGCATTCGCTCCACTTGTAGGCTCTAAAGTTACGGTTGAACATGACGGAGTTGAATACGCGCTTGATGACTTATTCGTGAAAAACTCAGGGCTTGAACAGGACAACACTAAATATCCGTCTGCTTCCAGTCTCGGCGGTGAACACATTTTTACAGAGAATGACACTTTGATAATCCGTACTGGCCTTCCGAATAATCAAAAGTTTTACATGCTTGACATTGAGAACAGGCCGGGCGGAAGGGTTATTGCTTACGGCGAAAAAGCTCCGGAAGTCGTCGCTCGTGTCATGCATCCTGCAATTGGCATCGGGAGATTTGGCGGCGGAGAGTTTCAGTCGAACGGGAGAATTAGAGCATCTCACGCCGGAGTTATCGACATCAAGACGGCTGAACGAGGAATAACCGGAGGAATTCAGATTATGCCGCTCAAACACGCTTTGACCTCTCCGGAAATGGCCAATGCCTGGAAAATGACACAATGGATGATTATTGCTCCCCTTCCCGGAAATTCTGACCTCGAAGGCTCAGAGCCATTGTTCAAAAATTCTTTCCTGCCTGGTGCTCAGCTTGATGATAGACTGCCGGATATTTTCAGCCATTACGGACGACGGCCATTAATCATTTGCAGACGAGACGGAGGAGAATGGGAATTTTTGCCGGAAATTTCTGGACGAATTGACGACGGCTTAAAGGACGTTACACACTTTAGATTATATTTCCCGCACTGGGAATGAAAGAAAATCGCGGATTTAGAAATTTTTGCACTCAAGACTATATTTTCATAAATAAAAATTGCCAAATTGACGACAGCTGGATGATATTAAACAATTAAAATATATTTTCTCTGAAATAAAATGAAAGGAGCCGGATTAATGGAAAATTGGGCCGAAAAAAGAGCGTCGTTCATAGCGAAACTTGAGCAGCACGAAAAGTTTTTCAGTGAAATTTTTACCATAGATAAAGACGGAATTATTATAGGCTTTCAAGAACGTAATATCTTGTATGACTTGAGACAGAGAAATAATGTTATTCTTGATAAACTCAGAAGCAGAAGTTTCACCGTCGCAGTTATCGGCCTGGAAAAAGCCGGGAAAAGTACCCTCTCGAACGCCTTAATCAAATCCGAGATACTCCCGGAATATACAGAACGCTGCACTTACACGACAACGGAGCTTCGAGCAGGAGAACGTAACGAGGCAGAAATTACGTTTTATTCAAATGAAGAGTTCACAAAAATTTTTCAGGATATGTTAAACTCCGCAGGCTATGAACCTCCGGCAGATTTCCGAACTCTAACACCAGAAAATTTTAGGCATTACTGGAAAACCGTTTCATCAGACGAGACCAAACGAGCTTTATATGAACGCAACAACGGAAAAACTGACGAGGATATTATCAGCATACTTGAAGGCAGCCGGATAATCAGCAGCTTACTCGGTCAGCCCGCAAAAAAATTTTCATGGGACAGCGAACATGGAAGCTCAGACTTTCAGCTTTATATAACGGGAATTAACGGTTACACTGAGGACAGAAAATTAATCAGGACTGCTCACCCTTACGCCGTCAAAAAGGTCGTTATAACTTCAAGAGAACTCGGAAGCATGAGCAATATAATTTTATATGACGTTCCTGGATTTGACTCGCCTACAGAACTTCACAAGAAACAAACCGAAGAAAAACTCCGTGAGGCTGACGCAATAATTCTTGTTCTCAACGCAGGACATACACCGAATATTAACAGCACGCAGCTTGATATGCTTCGAAAAGTCCGGGATATTGACGGAATAAAATTAAGCGACAAGACTTTTATTTTCGGCAATAAAATTGATACCGTAGGAAATTCAAATTTGGCGCGCGACAACACTTTAACCCTCAAAAATGACGCAGAACGCTACAGCATTGCTCAACCTGAAAGAGTCATCACGGGTTCAGCAAAAGCATATCTTGAGAAATTAGGGTTATTGTCGCCGGACGAAAAAGAACGAGGGAAAATTAACGCCCTGAAAAATTTATACAGATGCGGAATATCCGACGGCATTAATGAACTCCGCGAGGCTATTGAGATTTATTACGATAATGAACGCTTTGAAATTCTCCAGAAAAGAGCCGAAAAAGTAATCTCCGAGACGATAGAATTTTTGCGCGGGATTTTGGCCGATTACACGCCCGAAGTCTTGGACTCTCTCGAAACAGGCGGGAAATATATGCTCGAACTCAAAAGCAAAGCCGTAATCTTCGACAGAAAAGCTAACGAAATCGTAAATGATTATACTCAAACAATCAGCACAGAAAAGCCCTTCAGCAAAAAGTTAATCGACAGCATTGAGGTAATTTATCCGTTAAGCGAAAATTTCAGCGATATTATTAACGATGTCAAAAGCACCGGCATCATGGACGCGGATGGGGTTGTTCAGCTCAGCGCGATTAACAGCAGACTACGCGAAAAAGTTCATCAATTGTTCATGAGAAATTTAGTCAGCACAGCCTCCGTAATTGTTAATGACAAACAGGACGAAATACGCGCACAACTCGCCGCAGAATTTCTCAACTCTATGGGAATGGATGAAAACTCGGACAGCAAGGCCGAACTTGAAGAGAGCGTGAATAAACTCTTTGATGAACTCTTGATTAAAAACGGTGAACAATGCCGCTTTAATTCCCTGATTGAACGTTTTGCTTCGGGACTTGTTGAGACTTTAATATTAATGCCGTTCGCTGAGTATGAAAGGCTCGAAAAAGTCCGCAGAACTCTTCCTGAATTGTTCTCGCTCGCATTATATTACTCGATGCCTTCTGCAGGAGAAAATAACCCCGAAATCTCCGATGTATATGATGAAGGCTTAAAGTTCTTCGGAAGGATTTTAGCTCATGAACAAACGGAAGAAAAATCGGAGGAGCATGAAATTTCAGGGACAGAGGAGATTTTACAGAAATTTTTTGCTGACAATGCCGAAATAATCTTAAAGGGGCTTCGTTTCGACAATGTGAGAATTTTCCCGTTTTACGAATGGGCCGGGCTCTTCACTAATGCAGGCGTAAAACTCAATAAGATGCCTCAAGAACTCGAAAGCTCGCTTGAAAATTTATTCTATAAGGCAGATTGGGAGAATTTGACGAAATATGAACGTGAGCAGGCAATCACGGAAGCAATAAAAAATTATCTCGGCTCATCAGAAAACGAAATATCCGGCCTTAATATTAAACTTGAGGAATTTAACAGAACGGCCTCAAATCATAAAGCCTTATCCGATGATGAAATTCTTGCAATTCTCAACGAGGACATAAAAATTCTGCGGGACTTGACGGCTAAGGCAGTCATCAGAGCTATAGACCTTGAGCGCGCGTTTATCTCTGTCATCGTGAAAAATGTAAATTTCATCCGCGAAGGCATAACAGCTCCAGGCGAAGGAAGCCGGAAATTTGACGAATGGATAAATCTCAACGTTCGGAAAATTAAGGAGAAGGATTTTGCAAGAATTGAACGCGACAACAGGGATAATCAGACGAGAAAAACTATAGCCGCTGCCATTCAGAAAATTTTGAACGGAATGGGATAACTAAAAGGAGGCTTTGTAATGCATATACTGAAAGATAAGATACACGCGATTATTTCAGCTGAAGATTTAAGCGGGCAAAATATTTCAACCACCGCAAAAATTATCAGCGCGAACCCGGAAAAATTTTACCTTCTTGCTCCGTCTTCAGGCTTTGAACTCTTTGAAGCAATCGAAAAATTATCTGAGAATATCTACGACAAAAATTTATTGACGTGCGTACGAATTGCGAACGAGATAAATTTTTCACTTGGAACTTACTTACATACTGGCAATGCTAAAGATATCATCAAGTTACACAAATTTTCGGAACTCCTTGAACTTCTTGAATATGACGAAGCTGTAAAACTCAAGCCTAATGATTATCATGTTGTTATTGATGACAGCGAAATTGAATATCATGATGACAATTCAGATGAAGCCAGCAGAATGGTCGCGCTGCTTTTACAGCAGACTATACACTTGAATTTAGACTTGGACATAAAGAAAAAATCCGAGATAAATAAATCGTTAATCAAGAATAGATTTCGGGCTAATTATTTACAGCTGAAACAGGAGGTTATAACCAGCAAGGAATTTATTGACGGCATAATCTCCGGCGGAAATTTGACACAAGAAACAAGAAAGCGCGCGGAGAAAATGACAAGTTTGCTTGATGCTATGCTCGCTGAGTTTGAGAAGGCTAAGAAGCGTCCTATTAAGATTGCCGCGATGGGAACAAAGAAGGCCGGAAAAAGTTTAATCATCAACAGCATTCTCAAGCGTGATTTTGCTCCGACCAGCTCAGAACTTCCCACGCCGAACGTCATTAAATACAGTCCTGAGAAAGCAGGCACGCCGTTAACTCTTGAATATGAAGGAAGGACACAAATTTTTGATTCTCCCGAAGAGCTGAAAAAATTTATCTCCATAGAGTTCAAGAAAGCACAAAAAGCCGGCTCAGGACTTGCAAACATGACGATAAAATATCCTTCAGATGATTTCAGCGACTTCAAAGTTTGGGATACACCAGGCCCGAATTACGCAGGAGCAGGCGATGAACACCGAAAAATAGCCGAAGAATGCATAAGCTCAGCGGATATTTGCATATTCGTTGTTAATTATTCTTCGCATGAGACTGACGACGAAATTAACTTTTTGCGTGAGATTAGCTCGTGTTTCAGGGAAAACAAGAAATTTTATTCACTCTTCATTGCAATAAATAGGATAGATGAAAGATATGCTTCAACGGATGAAAAATCTGTGAACAGGCTCGTTGATTATATTCGTTTCAATCTTGACAGGATAGGCTACAAAAATATTGTCTTGTTCGGGACTTCTGCACTGCAAAATTTTTATCTTGAACAAGTCCTTGAAATTCTCGCTAAATCTGGAATTGAAGTTGATAGACATGAACCTATTGAAGGCTTCATCAAGCGTTTCAAAAAATCTCATACGGAAATATGGAAAAAGTTCTTGACGCAATTCACCGAAGTGGAAAAAGCAATCATGAACCTTGAGAACTTTCACGGAATTTTTGACCCTTCTGCCTCAGATATTTTTTCATTCAGCGGAATTCCCCAGTTTGAACGCTATTTGAAATATATCGGCGGCCAAAAAGTTGATACAGAAATTGTTGACAGTATAATATCCCGATGCGAAGGCCAATTTGACCAGCTCAAGAATGCTCAGCTTATACTTGATATGCTTGATTTGAGCGACAAGGACAAAGAAGACCTGGAGAAATTCGCAAAATTAATTGAAGGCTTGACGGCTGACGTTAGAAGCGCAATTGACGAGATCAGCAATAAATTCGGAGATGAACAAATTTACAAGGCTCTGAACGAAATTCAAGCGGCCATAAAGGACAACAGGCGGGTAGTTCTCAGAGAAGCAGAGGAGTATTGTGATGTTGTAATTGACGAAGCAGAATTGAATGATTATGACATTCAAGCAATGAGGGAAAAACGCCTTACTCCGAGCATTGAGGGAATTAATGAAAATATCGCCGATGCCGTGATTGCAATGAACAGGAGGAGCGCAAGGGCACTTTCTGACACAGCACAAAGAGCACGCGACGATTATGGCCGAAGAGTTGAAACGGGAATTTTAACGGCGAGACAGAAAATTTCAGCCAGAACTGAGGAGGTCAAAAATCAACTTGGCGGAAACGTAACAGCTTCGGAACTTATGAAAAGTTTCAAAATCCCGGATTTCCCTCCGAGTTTAGAAAAAATGTCGTTCACCGATAAGAATTTTGACGTTGAAGTCGATGAGGAATTTTTGCAGAATGCCGCAGAAAGTTCACATCATGTTGATCACAAAATAGATTACAGAACTGAGACGGTTACTAAAACTCGAATGGATAAAGTCAAGAAGACACGGACCGAGACAGTTACGAAGACGAGAATAGACGCTGTAACTAGAACTCGCAAGGAAAGACGGCGAAGAAGCTCACGAGGATTTTGGGAGGGCGTTTGCTCATTCTTCGGCAGAAAATATTTTGAGTATGTCGATGTCAAATATAATGAATATGTCCCTGTTAATTACGATGAAGACATTGAAGTTGAGTATTATGATGACGTTGAAGTCGAATATCAGGAGAATATACGCGTCCCGTTTGAAATTGTTCAAGATGTCTATGATGTCGAGACTTTCAAGGGGAAAATTTTGTATAAACTTAAAGCCGGAGTTCGTAAAGTCATAGAAGAAGCTCATGATGAAATTGAAGCAGAAGCCGAAGGAGTTATCAGGATGATTTACGGGGATATAAAGCGTCAATGCGACGAGATTAACGCGGAATATCTTGAACTCTTTGAAAGTTTCAGGGACGACATCAGGGCGGCTTCAGACAAGACAAGCGCACACAAACAGGCTCTGGAGAAAGATATTGATGTTCTCAGAGAGATTGATAATAAATTAGGCGCATTCTTCGATATGTGGTATAAAATCCTTCACAGCTGAAAAAGGGGTGATGTAAAATGTTCACGCTTTCGGAGATGCAGAATATTCGCGAAAGATGCCTTGACGAGATGAATATTCTTCTTGATACGCTCGAAATTAAACGTCCTGATTGGAACGTTGAAGACATTTCAAGTTTCAACAGTGAGCTTGACGATGAGATTACGAAGAAGATTTGTAATATTATGATGAGCAAATCAATCCTTGACGGCTATACGGCGATGCTGAAGGCTGGGGATATCCCGTTTACTTACAGGGAAACACAGAATGAACTTTTGCAGAAAATTATAGAGAATACTGACAGGATAAAACCAAAGGAAAGTCCTCCGGCTGTCATCGATGAGATAATTTACACAGTAACTCCCTGCGAAAAAATTAGCGGCTTGCGAGAGTTTCTAATTGGCCTGAAGGAAAAATTTCTTGCATTTCTTCCTGCTGTCAAAAAAGGTGAACTTGTCCGCACTATCAGCATAGGGGAACGTTTCCCGGATTTATATGCTAAAGATGACGAGAAAAATCAAATTTTCAGGTCAGAATTGGAGTTAATCGAGTTCATAAATTCGCATCAAGGCCTTCCGTTCTCAGTCTCAGTCTCGAAAAACTCCCGTCCTCAGCCTAAATCATGCCAAATTTCGAGCAATGAGCTTCAGAATATTCTTGATGTCCTTCGCAAGCTGTATAACGTCGTTGAGAAAATATAATTCATGCCTCAAATTCTGCCGTCATTCTCGGAAGTTATAGTTTTAAGTGATGAAGTTCTTAATAGCTGCGATTATTATGCTTCGATTTATGAGTATGAACGCAGAAAAAAAATTTGCTGGTTGATCGACGAGAAAAATTCACTTTGGGACTTCATTGAAACTCTGGGTGAACAGGACAGGGAATCAAATAATGAAGCTCCCATGAATTTTTATGATTTTCATGCTGCCTACAATATAAAATTTCCCGCTGGAACCGTCAGGCTGATTAATGAGCTGTGCATAAGCGATTATGATTTGCGTGATATTTCTGAACTCTTGAGGGCTTTGATTTTGAGGAATGAGAGATTTTTTCAGCATGCTGTTTTTCTCAAGGCCGGCCAATTATCCAGAAATGAATTGCTTGAGTTAAGGCGTAAAATTCTTCAACAGTTTATTTATCTCAGAATTTATTTACCCGTTATAATCGCTGATAATTATGTTTCGGCTGACTGCGAGTTCAGGGAAATTTTATATCTCAGGAGGACAAAAAATTTCAGGCTTGCAATAATCGGAACAAAGAAAGCCGGTAAAAGTACGCTGATTAACGCTATGCTCGGCAGTGAATATTCTCCTTCGAGTTCAGAGCTTCCGACTCCGTGCGTGTTAATTTATGCTAAGGGCAGTAAATCCGGGAAAATTCGTTTTGTTCAGAGCAAGCAAGTAAGATTTTTCAAGCGTGCAGAAGACCTGAATAAATTTCTCGTCAAGAAGTTCCGTGAAGCGAATAAAAAATCTAAGTCTCTGAGTAAAATAAAAATTGCGCTTCCTGATTATCCCGAAAATTTCAGACGAATAAAAATTTATGACACTCCGGGCCCAAATTTAGCAGGAGTATTAGGACATGAAAAAGCGGCTTTGTCGGCAATTAAGAGCTGTGAGGCTTGTTTGTTCGTTATGAATTATTCTGTGCATTTAACAGACAATGAGCTTGAACTGTTTGATATTGTATGCGGTGCTTTTGATGAGGTTATTATTGCGCTGAATAAAATTGATGAAATGTTTTCTTCCGAAGTTGTGAAGTCTTACGAGCGGGCGGCAGATTATATAGCTTCGAGGCTTGCAGGACTTGGCCGGAAAAATTTTTTGATCGTGCCTGTGTCAGCTTTGACCTCGTTCTATGCATCATCACAAAACTTATTCATCAAGATATTACGGCACAGTTTTGAGAATTTTTACGGAATTAATTTAAGCTCGCCTGATGAAATTGAACACGCCGGACGGATAAAGTATCTCATGCACCTGATTAATCAGCTCAATAAATAAGTTATGACATCAAGGACAAAATTAACCTGCGAAGAATTTTTCACGCCCGTTTTGCACCAAACAGCGAAGTGTTCACAGTTGTTTAATGCCAAGTTATAGCCGCCTTGTCCGAGTTTGCTTCGTGCGCGTCTGATTGTCTCGTCGCCGGTGTATAGATGATAATTTTTCAGCATAGCCAGCTTCATCATCTGCCATAATCGGAATAATCCCCCTTTCTGCCTCAAAGGGATAATATTATTTTGCGGATGTTCGGGAAATTTGCAGACAATAAAATTTTCGGCACCGTTGAGAAATTCCTCAAGGGATGTCTCGCGAACGATGCCGTTGAAATCGTTGGGACCTGTTGCGCCCGTATAATGAATAACGTGATTATCGGCCTTAACGTAAATTCCGTAATGGCTGTAAAATCCGCGATTAACTTTTATTACATCGCCGTTTTCTGCATGGTTATTCATTGAACGCGTCCCCTTTGCGTAAAATTTTCAGGAATTATAGCAGATATTAATTCAGACCTGCGGATGTTCCTTCTCCGAAAATGTTATCAATTGTCTCGCGTGCCTGGCGTTTAACTTCTTCGTCAACATAACTCTCTGCCATCATTAGAGCCGCTCCAACAGCTAAGAGGTCATCACTGAAGCCGACAAACGGAATAAAGTCAGGAATTATGTCCAATGGAGAAATGAAATAGCCTAATGCCGCGATTATTGACATTTTCACGGAGAGCGGACAATCGGGCTTCTTCATTACATAATAAAGTTGAATAGCCTTGTAGATTAATTCAAGCCCTGCGGACTTCAGAACACTTTTAACTTTTTCCCAAAATCCTGAATCAGAATAATCTTCTCTGTACTTCGGATCAATATCATCAATACTTCTAATCTCGTTAGCCATTTTACAAACTTCCTTCCTTTCGTCTTATTAATAAACAACAAAATTTTTAGAGATAATAAGTCATCATCAAGAGAATTTTGCTCTCATGTATAATTAACTCATTGTATGAAAATTTTATCAGAAGCAGGAGGAACAAAATGGACTTTTGGGCACCTGGAGAGATTGCGGCGTTTGCTTCCAATGTTGGAGTTAAGAAAGCTAACTTGTCAATTATAAATCAATTTTTGCTTGGAATATTGGCCGGAGCGTTCATAGCTTTCGGTTCACAGGCGGCTAATATGGCGACACATACGATTGAGAGCGTGAGCATCGGAAAATTCATAGGCGGATTAATCTTTCCAACCGGCTTAATTCTCGTAATCATGGCTGGAGCTGAATTATTCACAGGAAATTGCTTAATGATAATCGCGCTCGTTGAGAAGAAAATTACGCTGTCAAAATTGCTTCGTTCGTGGCTCATTGTTTATCTGGGAAATTTAGCAGGAGGAGTTCTCGTTGCGTATTTAATCTCATGGTCAGGCCAATTGAATTACACAGGAGGTTTGCTCGGAGGCTTTACGTTGAAAGCGGCGGTTGGAAAAGTTTCATTGTCGTTCATGAATGCTTTTGTGCTTGGTATACTTTGCAACTGGCTTGTGTGTCTTGCTGTCTGGATGAGTTTCGGAGCTAAGGACGGTATCAGCAAAGCTGTAGTAATCTTCTTCCCGATATGGTTGTTTGTCGCGTCAGGTTTTGAACACAGCATAGCCAACATGTATTACATCTCTGCGGGAATTCTGGCGAAATGTGATAGCCTTTACGTCAATAAAGCCCTCGAACTCGGAACGTCTCAATCAGCAATCGATGCTTTGAACTGGGCCGCGATGTTCACGAAAAATCTTCTGCCGGTTACACTTGGAAATATTTTAGGCGGAGCGGGATTTGTCGGATTAGCTTATTGGTTTATCTATCTCAAGAAAAAATAGAGCTGTGATGTTCACAAAATTTATCACTCATAATAGGGGAAAAAAGGATTTATCGTTCGTATATCTCAGGAAAAATTAACGGCCTCGCGTGAGACCGTTTTTTGTTTACTTTCTTGCGTCGAAAACTTCATTAGCAATTCTCAGTGCGTTTAGCGTTCTGGGAAAGCCGATATAAGGGTTCATCGTCGTAATTACCCCGATAACTTCTTCGTTGGTCGCTCCAGCCGCGAGAGTTCCTGCAACGTGAGATTTATATTGAGCCTCAGCAGTTCCGAGCGTTCCAATTGCGGCCATAGTCAACATTTCGCGCATCTTCATGTCGAGAGTTCCGCGAGTGTAAGTGTCGCCGAAACAAAACGCCGATAAATCATCCTGCAAGTGTTTCTGATAATCCGGCGTAGCGTCTCTCATCTGGTTAATTCTTTCGCCGTAAGCTCCAACCTGAAAAGCTAATCCCTTCTCGAAACGGTCAGCGTCGGTTGTTGTTCCCTGATTTTCGAGCGGTAATTTTATTCCCTTCTCAGTAAAAACTTCGTTAATCACGTCGAGAGCCTCAAAAACTTTTGGAAATCCGATATACGGCGCAATATGATAGACGGCCTCACGAATTTGCAACGGCGTAACGTCAAGTGCTAATGCTCCGGCTACAACATGCTTCAAGAACTTGTGATTTTGGTTCGTCGTCAATACGGCAATCTCTACAAGTTTTCGTTCGGTCTGAGTGATTTTCGCCTGAACCGTAATATCAGCATAAATGTATTTCTTCATCACTGCGTAAAGTTCCGGGTCATTCTCAGCTCCTGAAAACTCGGAAGCTCCGTACATTTTTGAGTAATTCTCATCAGCTAATTTCGCTCGGTCGTAGCCGTCAAGTGTTGAACCTGATGCGGGCAATGCGAGAATAATTATCAACAGGACTACTAAAATTTTCATTTATAACGTCCTCCCGAAAAATTCTTTGAGCTTGTTAATTTCCTGCTCGACATACTCAGGCTTCCAGTAAGTCTGAATGTGTGTAGCGCCCTTGATGATGAAAATTTCCTTGTCGCTCGTGCCGGCTGCTTTCTCGATTGCGTCTTCGGTCATGTAAAGTGAATCCGAGATGCTTCCTCCCATCATCAACAATGGAACGTTAATTAATTGAATGTTGTCCGTTGCGTCCCAAGTCATTAACTCCATGAGGCTTGAGAGTGCGTAACGTCCGCTTGAGTTCGGATGAGTATGAGTAACTCCGTAATATTCGTACCCGTCGCGGTATAAATCCGGAGCTGTCGCCAAATATGCCTGCATCTGTTCATCGGTGAGCTTCGGGGCATTGCTGTCGGAATAAAGCAATTCTCCTCCTGAAACCGTCTGCGCTCTGGCCTCTGATGATTTCTTCAGGACATCTTGAATTTGTCTAATCTGCGAACTCATATAACCTTCTCGGCGAACTCGTCCCGTGTTGAACATGCTTAATGTCGCTACAGCTTTTACGCGCTTTTCACTTTTTGCCGCGTTGATTGTGTAGCCGCCGCCTCCGCAAATTCCGAGCATCCCTATTCTGTCCTTGTCAACTCCGGGATAAATGCTGAGCAAGTCAACCATTCCGTGAACGTCTTCCGTCCTGAAAAATGGAATGTCAGTATGTCTTGGAAGTCCACCGCTCCCGCCCTGATAAGCAGCATCAGCCGCGACCGTGATATATCCGGCTTCAGCGAGTTTCTGAGCGAATAACCCAGCAACTTGCTCTTTAACTCCTCCGTTTGGATGAGCGACCGTAACAGCAGGATATTTCTTTGACGCGTCATAATCAGCCGGAGTGTAGACGTTAGCGGCAATTTTAATCCCGTTGAGCTCGTAAGTAATCGGATGAATATTGACTTTGCCCGTTACGTTCTCGGTGATAGCGTCAGCATAAACCAGGCCGTAAGGATTTGACTTGAAAGGTTCAGGCTCTCTGTCGGAAAAACTTGTTACGGGTTTGATGTCAGCAAAAGCCGTTCCGTATGACATTAACAGCACGAATAAGAGAATTATGAACTTCATGAGAGATTTTGCCTCCTTGTGAAAAGTTTTGATGAGAATATATCTTGCGATAGTTTCTATCTGTCTATTTCGTATCAAAATCGCACGAACACGGAAGAAGATTACTGACATATTCAGCCGCACCGGATAAAACTCCGTCGTAAAAGCCCTGTTTATTGTCGATGTATCGTATTGATTCCTTTAACTCGTCGATTTGTCTTTGAAGTCTCTCTCGTGTTCTGGCTAGAATAACTTGACGCTGAGGAATAGTTTTTTCACCTTCGAGACATAAATTCATGTATTCTTTCATGTCGGCAATACTCATTCCGCATTTTCGTAACTTTCGCAAACTTTTTATCCATGCAATATCATGCTCGTCAAAAATTCGCCGGTTAATCTTGTCGCGCTTGACGTTCGGAACTAAGCCTTCGTTGCAGTAAAATTTTAAGCCTTGATAGGTCATTCCGGTTTCTTTGCAAGCCTGTAACATTGTGTAAATCATAATTCCTCACTCCTGTAAAATTTGAACGTTAATTACAATCGGTTGTTAAAATTCTATTATCCCAAGAAATTTTTTCTCACAGGAGGTTATGCATAGAAATTGTATCATGTTTGCGGCTTGTTGAACGATGATGTACAAAAAGCTGTTATCATTATGCGCAGAAATTTTACGCGTGGTTTCTGAGAAAATTTTATCACAGGAGGTTTCATAATGTTTAGAAAGTCTATCATTCTTCTAGTTTTGCTGTGTCTTGCGAGTTCAGCTTCAGCCGAGCAATTTACAGTTACGAGCGTCGATAATTACGGTCTGAGTAAGATTATTCCCGTTGGAGTTCCGAACACGATAGCCGGAGAGCATTTCACGGGAAAAAGTTTTCTTGCGCCGTTGTCAACTCAGCAGGTCGGAATTTTCAACGTAACTTTTGAGCCGGGAAGCTATAACGAATGGCACACTCATTTTGCATCAAAAGGCGGCGGACAAATTTTAATCGCGATTTCCGGACGAGGTTATTATCAAGAGGAAGGCAAGGAAGCGAGAGAGTTAAAGCCCGGAGATGTCGTGAATATTCCTGCGAACGTTAAGCACTGGCACGGAGCCGCAAAGGATAGTTGGTTCCAACATGTAGCCGTCGAAGTTCCCGGTGAAGATATGCATACGGAATGGCAAGGGTTTCTTCCAGCTGAGGAGTACGAAAAGTTGAAGTAAAACGAATGAACTATATCATCAGGGAAATCAAGAACACGGAATACGAGAAACTCAACGATTTTCTGTATGAAGCAATTTTTATTCGAGAAGGTGAAGAGCTTCCAGACAGAAAAATAATCAATAATCCTGACTTGCAAGTTTATGTTGAAAATTTCGGAACCAGGCCGGGAGATTATTGTCTTGTTGCTGAAGTAAACGGAAGCATAATCGGAGCTGTCTGGGTTCGCATCATGAAAGATTACGGACATATCGACGACGAAACGCCTTCGTTAGCAATTTCTCTGTACAAAGAGTATCGAGGTTTAGGCATTGGGACCGAAATGATGAGCCGAATGTTAGAGTTATTGAAACGTTCAGGATATAAAAGGGCCTCGCTTTCAGTCCAAAAGGAGAATTACGCGCTGAGAATGTATTTGAAGCTGGGCTTTGAAGTCGTCATAGATAAGCAAGAAGACTACATCATGCCATTAATTTATAAGGAGATAATCTCATGAAGAAAATTTTTATCACGTTAATAATCTTATCGCTCGTTGTTCCTGCTCATGCACTCAACATCAAGGAGCAAGGAGTTTTTTCAGCCGGAGGAACGGTAACTGAACCATTGCCGGGAGAATTTAACGTTTCGGATAACTGGCTTGACTTCTCACGCGCAGGGAATACGGCCCATGTTGATCACGCAAACGTTTTCTACCAGATACCGGACGGCGAAAACAAAACTCCGATAGTCTATCTTCATGGTTACGGACAAACTCGCACAGGTTGGCAGTCCACTCCGGACAGACGCGAGGGCTGGAGCGATATTTTCCTCATGAAAGGACGTGCGGCATTCCTTGTTGACCAACCCAGACGAGGCGCGGCAGGTTCAACCGTCAAAATCGTAAACAACGAACAGGACACGCGAGCAAACGGAACGGAATTTAATCCCGGAGATCAAGCATGGTATACACATTTCAGAATTGGACGAGGCACGCCAAACCGCTATGAAGGAAGTCAATTCCCTGCTGGTGAAGAGGCGTTAAATCAGTTCTTGCGACAGATGACACCTAACACGGGAAATTACGACGTTGAAATTTTCGGTGAGGCTTTGAGCGCGGTATTATCCGAAGTTCACAAGATGACGGGCAAAAAGGCTGTTTACATTACTCATTCACAGGGCGGACGCGTCGGATGGCAGACGGACACGGACAACATGGCGGCTATCGTAGCGATTGAACCGGGATTTGCTCCTGAAGTTGGGAGTGAGACGTACAAAAAATTTGTGGCGGCAAAAATTCCGATGATATTCTACTTCGGCGACTACATCGAGAACGGCCCGGACGACATCAAGAGTACAGCGTTTTGGAAGAGTGTACTTGACCAGTGCCGAGACTTCGCGAAACATTACAACGAAGACGGCGGAGACGCGACAGTTATATATCTTCCTGACGAGGGAATAACCGGCAATAGTCATTTTATGTTCCAGGAATTAAACAATAAGGAAATAGCCGACCACATAGAGAAATGGCTTGAAGCGAAAGGGTTGTAAGTCTCGTTTTTTGCTGACTTGAATAATCAACAATTAGCTGATTTACAAGAAGAGTGGATGCATGATAAAAATTTAGACACGAAATAATTTCATAAGGAGGAATATTCTTAATGAAGAAGTATTTTGCAAGTATCGTTTTATTGTTGTTGTTAGTGTCGTCGGCTTACGCTGAAATCCTCGCGGGGCCGGGAATTGCTGTAGTTGACGTTGAGGGCGGAAAACTTCAAGGCTACGTTCACGACGGAATTTTCACGTATCACGGAGTTCCTTACGCTCAAGCCGAGCCGTTCATGCCTCCCGTGAAAGTTCCAGCGTGGGAAGGAATAAAGTTAGCGTTGACTTACGGGACAATGTCGCCTCAAAGCACCTCGCCTCAAGATGATATTTTCCCTCCTCATTATTTCTGGCCTCACTGGGAACCTCGCAATCTTCCTCAAAGTCATAGCTGCCAAAATCTTAACATCTGGACTCCCGGCTTAGACGACGCAAAACGTCCGGTTATGGTCTGGTTACATGGAGGCGGCCACATGATGGGAGCTGCTACGGTTGAAGATGTTTACGACGGCGAAAATTTATCACGTAAAGGCGATGTCGTCGTTGTCAGCGTCAATCACAGGCTTAACGTCGCGGGCTTCTTGAACTTGTCGAAATACGGCGAGAAATACAAGAACTCGTTCAACCAAAGCACACGTGATTTAGTTGCGGCACTCGAATGGATACGTGATAATATCGCGAAATTCGGAGGAGACCCGGAAAATGTTACACTCTTCGGCCAATCCGGAGGAGGAGCAAAAATTTTAACGTTAATGGCCGTTCCGTCAGCTAAGGGATTGTTCCATAAAGCAATAGTCCAGAGTGGAGCAACCGAAGACTCCGGCATGACTTTAACAGCTAAGGATGTCAGCGAATACGTTACGGAGCTTACGTTGAAGAACCTGAATATCACGCCTGACGAACTCGATAAACTTCAAACCCTCACTTATGAGGTCATTGCGGCGGCATCGAATAAGGCATTAGCTCAGGTTGCCGAAGAAAAGGACATTATCAACGCACTCGGAAGACGCGCTTTAATGTGGTGTCCTGTCGTCGACGGCGAATTTATCACGGAAAATCCTGCTGGTGAAAAATTTGTTGAACAGGCAAAAGATATTCCCCTTCTCATCGGCTCAGTCCTCAACGAATGGATATCAATGCCCCTGCTCGCGAACATGGCGGTAACTCAGAGCGACAATAAAAATTTCTGGGACGACGCGAGAATTGGCCAGGAACTCAACGCGAAATACGGCGACATGACAGATGCGATTGTGAAAGCGTTCTTGAAGGCTTATCCGTACAAAAAGAGAGTTGATGCGCTTTACGTTGATACTTGGCTCAGAACCCGCGCGAAAAAAGCTATGACCCTCAAAGCTGACCAGAACGGCGCGCCTGTTTATGCTTATGTCTTCACGTGGGAAACTCCGATTATGGGCGGCTATGCATTGGCCTATCATTGCTCGGAACTTCCGTTTATCTTCAACAATATAGCTTTAAGCGAGATGGCAACCGGCGGCGGTGAACAGGCTAAAGCTCTCGCGGACAAAATGAGCCAAGCATGGATTGACTTTGCGAGAACCGGCAATCCCGGCTGGGAAAATTATACTCGTGAGAACGGAGCAACAATGTTATTCGACAACGAAAGCACGCTCACATATCATCACGACGACGAACTCATGAACTTATTAGTGCCGGATTACAAGTATTAAGCATGAACAAGATATTATTATGTTGTGTATTAGTCGCCCTGAGTTTCGGGGCGGCTTATGCTTTTGATGCTGACACGAAGATTGCTGACGTTATCAATCATCCCAAGCTAAAGAGTTTCGGACGTTTGATTTTCCCTGTGAACGAGAATTATTACAGCGGCGACACCCTCAAGACTTTACGCCTGACATGGTACGGACGACTTAACACAGCTAGGACTGTTGACATCGTGAATTACATTCTCGAAAACAGCGACAGAATTTTTTACCCGATTTATCCGGCCAATGATAAGCGAGCACGAGACACAGGATTATTCTTCTTCAGGGGGAAACCGGGAGCGAAATTCGCGATTTGTAACGCCGGCGGAGGTTTCGTTTTTGTAGGCGCGATGCATGACAGCTTCCCTCATGCTCTGGAACTCTCACGCAAGGGCTATAACGCGTTCGCTTTGATTTATCGGCCCGGAGCAGACACAGGATGTGAGGACTTAGCGCGTGCAATAGCTTTCATTCATGAACACGCTGACGAGTTAGGCGTTGACGTTAAGAATTATTCGTTATGGGGAGGAAGCGCGGGAGCGAGATTATCGGCTTGGCTTGGAAGTTACGGGACTGACGAGTTCGGCGAAAAAGTTTATCCGAGACCTGCGGCGGTAATCATGCAGTACACAGCTCTTAGCGAAGTTACCGGTAATGAGCCTCCGACTTATAATTGCGTGGGAACTGAGGACGGAATTGCGCCGTATCAAACCATGCAGAGAAGAATTAACGCGATAAAGTCAAACGGAACTGACACGATGATAGAGATTTTTCCGGGATTGTCTCACGGCTTCGGGCTCGGCGAGAATACAATTGCTGAAGGCTGGCTTGATAATGCTGTAAAGTTCTGGGAAAAACACCAGGAAAATTAGGCTGATTTGATAACGCCGTAAAGTATAGTCATAATATTTGCGTATTAATTTTGCTAGAATAATCACAAAGGGAGGAAGATTAATGCGCAAAATTTTTCTGGTTATCATCATTCTTCTTGTCAGCGCTCATGCTTGGGCCGAAGTCTCATTGACTGACATAAACTCAATCACGGACGCAAAAATTTCATCTGGCAATAATACTTCTGAAACTGTCTCCACTGACATAATCAAGACTGAAACGGAACGTGAAGTCGAGATTGAGACTGCAATAAAGGAACTCGGCAATAATGCTTCGGACATTGACAAGGTAAATTTTCGGGACGGCATCAAGAAAGCACGCAATAACTTCATGAGGCTTTACAACGCCCGCTGGAAAGCTCTGGGAATGCCGGGAAAACTTGAGAAAGCTGTTAATGACGCGTTCGATGAGCACACACAAGGCATGTTATGGGGGACAGCAGGCTTGCAAATCGGCACTAACATGGGAAATGTCGTTAATGACATTCAGGAATCAGCCGCTTACAATTTCTCTGAGCCGTTCGATGACTTCTTGAAGGACTTAGAGGAAAAATGGGGCGAGAGCTTGCAGAATGAAATAGCCGAATTTTACCGAAGGACAAGCATAATTCTCATCGCCGGAAGCAATAACCCAATCACGAAGGCATATATCCGACAGAACACGACCGCTCAGGACAACGGAGAAAAAATTCTTGCCGACATAAACGCCAAAATCAGCACGAAATATCCTGACTTGAAATTTACGGGAGCGACTGCCGCCGGAGGAATTGCCTTAATTTTTCGCAAACAGCTTGTGAATTATCTAGCTAAATATGCCGGAAAAAGTTTAATCTTCCAGAAAGCCGCTAAAAGTGTCATAGGCCGAGCAATCGGAAAAACTTTACCCGTCATAGGCCCTATTATGATTGCATGGTCGCTCTATGATGTCGCTTCAATCGCTTGGAACGCTGAATCCGACGTTAAAAGAATGCTTCATGAACGAAACTTGAACATGTATTCGCGAGAGATGCCGTTAATTTACTGGGACGTGATAGAGCCTTATGTTATGGACGTTCTGATTTCGTCTTACGGAGCCTTGCAGAACACGAAGAAGCAGGCTCTAGAATTTGCCGATGACCCAAGAATTATTAATCTCAGCGAGGGAATGAACGACACTGACAAAATGCAATTGGCCGAGAGGATTTCTTCAGCTGTTGAGCTTTTAGGGAGCGACAAGTATGATTATGTAATTGATAATTTCGGCGTGATGATTAAGGAGGCTTCACCTCAGAATTTCCGGCGATTAATGAACGTTCTACAGCAGAACAATATCACTCAGGCTAAAGAATGGCTAGAACTCGCTGGAACTCAATACTTCGACTTTTATGCGTTACTTCCTCATGATATATGGGAAAAATTCCCTCCGTCGCAAAATTCCCTTGAACTCGTCTCATGGATGACCTCGAAGCTGACACCTCCAGCGAGAAATACGGCCTCGAAACTTTCACTTGAAGACTTACGCTGGATAATGAATGAGCTTCCGGAGCGTTATGTTCCGCAATTATTCGGAGGACGTGAGACTGATGCGAATACAATTCATTACGAGATTTTGAGATTGGCCGAGATCAGCGACAAGGAAGCCCGCAAGCCGTATATTAACGAGTGGGAATATCAATGGGCAAGGTATAAATTTTACATCATCACGGGGATTATAATATTTTTCCTGGCATCAATCGCGAAAATGTTAGTCCCGTTGTTCCAGCATCACAGCAAGACCGAGAATAAGAGCGAGAATATCACGATTTACAATCAGCCTCCCACGCAAATGCAAGCAGCAAGGCCAATTTACGACGTAAAACTTAAAATTTCGCCAGAATTTGCCGACGAGACCAGACGCACACAATGGGACATTTCGCAGACACTTTTACCGGCTCAGGACGGAAGCGGGGATTATATTTTTTCGGTGAAACTTGAGAGTCTTGATTATATTTCATGGTGGATTAAGAAGCATCAAGAATTTATCGAAGTCATCAGCCCTGAGGAGTTAAGAAATCATGAATGAAATAACGTTAAGCACTCGGACATTTCCGCCCTCAGGAACTCAGGACATAGGCATAATTTACGGAGTAAGCTGTCTAAGCTCAAATTTTCTTCGGGATATGAAAGCCTCAGTAAAAAATATGACGGTCGGCGGAGAACTCAGCGATTATTCAGCGATGATAAAAAAGGGGATTGCATTAGCCGAAGAGAGACTGAGGGAAGAAGCCAGAAAGTTAAACGCTGACGGGATTTACGGCGTTAATATTTCGGCACCTCAAGTTGCTGGGGGAGCGGCTGAGATCATAATTTACGGGACAGCTTTCAAATATGTATGACAATTCTGATAATATTTGCGTGATAATATGTGAATAAAGGAGGCTAAAATTTTTATGGCAAATTTATTTGGACTAAACCAGCTGGAATATTTCAGGTCTTCACTTGATGAACGTTCACTTGAAGGCGTGAGGTCAGCTGTCAAGAAAATTATAGAGACGAAGAAGCGCGGCGGGCATGTAATGGTTGTAACAGGAAGCGGCCCGAACATTCACGAGGGAGTTACGACGTTAATAGCCGAATTAATTCGCGTCGGTCTCGTTGATGCTGTCTCGACGAGTTCAGCTGTGATTGCTCATGAAATGGCGGGCTCACTTGACCGAGTTTATCGTGTTGATGCTCAGGCTCTTAATATGGACATGTCAAAGATGCCAAGAGGCGACGTTTTCGAGTTTACTTGCATGACACAAGAAGAGCTTGCAAACTTGAAACGGGAAATGCCGCTTGATGATGAGTTGATTAAACGCGGAGAAAAGCTGCCTCATCAGAACGAGATAATCAAGGCCGCTGGGAATATGGCTTATCCAATGGGACTTAGAACGGAGAGGCTTGCTCACGAAGTTTTAGGGCTTGCGAGAATGTACGGGCTTTCGTTTGAAACTGTTGCTGGCTGGGGCTGTGATGAACATACGATGTTAGGAGCGGCGGCGCGTAAAAATGTTCCTGTTCTCGTAACTATTCCTCAGCTTGTCGGCGGCGGAGCTGTGGGAATGTCAATCGGTGATTCAATCCCTGTTTCGGAGCGTTCAATGCGGATTTCCCGAATGCTTTCTTCATGCGACGTAATCATTGAGAGTGCTGTAGCTTTGACGCAGGAAATTCACGACGGCCCGTTTGAGTGTTACACAGGACACGGGATTTGGGCTTGGTGGAGTGGGCAGAACACGTATAATCTTCGTGAGAAAATTTTAGTTCGTATTGACCTGGATGAGAATTTACGTAAAGCCGTCGAACTCAACAAGACGGTACAAGAGGCAATCGATAAGGGATTACCCAAGACGAAAGCCGCGAAAATTCCGTTCAGAATGGAAATGTCAGCTTTTGCGCGTCATGAAGGAAGTATTCCGATTGTCGGCGATATTGGGAAAGTCTGGCCGTTAATCGCTCATGATGTCGCTAAAGGATTAGGCGTTGAGCTTAAATTTCTCTCAGCGTCTCAGGACACACCCGAAGGAGCCTCGATGCGAGAATGGATTGTTGAGAATGTGAAGGCTCTTGACCGTGAAAAGATGCTTGAATGTGCAAGAAAATATAACATGTTATATTAATACGCTTGATAAAAAAATTTCCCCCCAGTTTCCGTGCTGAGGGGATAATCTTAGTTTTTATGGCTTAATGCCTCGTCTCGTGCCTCAGGCTTCAAAATCCATTGGCCCCAGTCAAACCTTATTAATCCGCTCACAATATACAACGCAAACAAGAACAACGGCGCTGAACTCTTCAAGCACACGAACGAGATTACGAACAATGAGAGCAAAGCAAAACATTTCGTCTTATTCGCGGTCTTCTTCGTCAATTTCTTCATGTTCGCATATGGAATACTCGAAATCATCAGAAATCCCACGAAGCCCAGCACTATAGCCGTAACCCACGCAGGAAGTTTTATCCCGGCAATCACGAACGACGCAACAAACAATCCTCCCGCTGGACACGGCAAGCCCTGAAACGGTCCGGGAACATGAACAACGTTAAACCTCGCTAATCTCAGTGCCACGCATAACGCAAAGAAACACGCTACGACAGCTCCGATTATGTGAAGCTCACGAACCGAAACTTGATAGAGCAGAATTGACGGAGCAACTCCAAAACTCACTAAATCCGCTAAACTGTCAAACTCAAGCCCAAATTGAGAGCCTCCGCCGAGCATACGCGCAACTTTCCCGTCGAAACCGTCAAAGATTACAGCAAAAAATATTAACCACGCCGCCGGAACATATCTGCCGTGTAATGTCATCATCAACGAGAATATCCCGCAAAGTAAATTCCCGCTCGTTACCATGTTCGGAACTATCTGCCTGAACTCCAAAGGTTTTGACCTCCTAAATTTCCCCATCTTTCGCCTGATACGCAAAAAGTTTCTCAATCTTTTATCACTCCTATACATGTTATTCCGGCCTTGACTTCCTCGCCGATTTTCACACGCAATACTGTATCACGAGGCACGTACAAATCAACCCTTGAGCCCAATTTAATCATACCGTAACGCTGTCCGGCTTCCAAAATTTCCCCGCGTCTCAGTCTGCAAACTATTCTTCTCGCGACAAGTCCGGCTATTTGTGTCATCATGACGGGCCCCCATTGTGTTGAGAGCCCGACAAAATTACGCTCGTTAATCTCCGACGCTTTAGGTGAGAATGCCGCAACTTTCTTTCCCGGAATATATTCAAGATAATCAACTCGTCCTGTGCATGGTGCGCGGTTCACATGGACGCTGAAAATGTTCATGAAGATGCCGACTTTTAGAGCTGAACCCGTAAATTCATGCTCACACTCGGAGATCTCTACGATTTTTCCGTCAGCCGGCGAGTAAAAATTTCCGTCCTCGTAATTCGTCGTCCTCTCAGGGTCCCGGAAAAACCAGATTACCAGACATAACAGCGCGAAAATTATTACAGCCGGAATTAACGAGATAAACGCGAAAGCTCCCGAACATAACAGCAAAAATATTATCGTCGGCAGTCCGTCTTTAGCAATTTTCATTGATTATTCCTCAAAGTCAATCGGTCTGGTCGCGTCAGCTTCATCGTCTTCGTCTTCAGCACGAATTAAACTGCAATCAGCAACCGTATCACCCTCATCAAGCCTGAGAACAATATAGCCCACCGCATGCCTCTTCATCAATGTAACCTGATCCGCTCCCATTCGGACAACTCTGCCTTTGGACGTTATTATCATCATTTCGTCGTTATCGTTAGCGGCGACGCTTCCGGCGAGTTTGCCTGTCTTCGGGGTAAGTTCCATAATGCAGGCTCCTCCTGTAAATCGATGATGGGGCATGAACTCGGAAAATTCTAATTTCTTGCCGATACCTTTTTCGCTGACAACGATAATTCTCTTGTTCTCGTCGACAACATCACAGCTCAAAACTTTATCGCCCTTCTTAAGCCTCATCGCCGCAACTCCACGCGCAACTCTTCCAATCGGCCTGAACTCGTTTTCAGGAACTCTTAAAGCAAGTCCGTTCTGAGTTACGATTAACAATTCATCCTTGCCAGTTGTCAACCTGACTTGCGCAATTTCGTCGCCCTCGTCAAGTTTCATTATTCTCTTCGCACGGTTGGTGTACTCTAAGACCTCGAAAGTTAAACGCTTAGCAATCCCGTATCTCGTGATGAAGAAAGCGAACTTGAACTCCTCTATTCCGTCGCCGGCGATGTAAACAATCCTTTCATTCTCGTACAACGGCAGTATACGTGAAACCGGCTTACCTTTACCCGTCTTGCTCTCTGGGATTTCAAAGCCCTTAAGGCACATCATTCTCCCCAAATTCGTGAAGAAGAAAATATTATGATGAGTGTTGCTTACGCTGAGGGCCGCAATGCTGTCGTCATCATGAACTTTTCCGCCGCGCTTGCCCTTACCGCCTTTGTCCTGAGTTCTGTAGAAGTCAAGAGGCTGTCGTCTAATCAATCCGTCCTTCGAGAGAATTATTACGATGTCCTCAGGTTGAATTAATTCTTCCTCCGAAGTTTCCTTGATTTCCTCAGTGATGATGTTAGTACGTCTGTCGTCGCCGAAGCGTGAGGCTAAATCCTTGAGCTCTGAGCTGATTACGCCGTCAAGAACTTTTCTGTCATCAAGAATATTCTTGAACGTCGCAATGTCGGCTAAAAGTTTCGTTTGTTCCTCGTCGAGTTTTTCGCGCTCAAGTCCCGTCAACCTCTGCAGTCTCATATCAAGAATTGCTTGTGCCTGAGGTTCTGAGAACTCCAAAACTTTCTGGAGGCTCTCTTTAGCTTCGGCGGCATTGTTCGTTGAGCGTATTGTTCGGATTACCTGTTCAATGTGAGTTAATGCCTTCTTCAGTCCCTCGATGATGTGTTCGCGGGCTTGAGCCTGATTAAGTCTGTGTTCGGTTCTCCGTCTGACAACATCACGCCTGTAATTCAGGAATAGGCTTAACAGCTGCTTGATTGACAAAATTTCGGGATGCTTATTTACGAGCGCAAGATTGATTACTCCGTACGTCGTTTGAAGCTGAGTATTCTTGTAGAGCTGACGCATGACTAAATCCGGGTCAGTATCACGTGAAAGTTCCGCGACAATTCTAAGTCCATCCCTGTCGGATTCATCGCGCATCTCGGAAATCCCTTCAACCTTTTTCTCCTGGACGGCCTCAACGATAGCTTCAAGCAACATAGTTTTGTTGACGGCATAAGGAATTTCGGTTATGACTACGCTTTGTCGTCCGCGCTTGTTCTCCTCGACGTGCATTTTTCCGCGAACGATGATTTTTCCGCGTCCTGTGGTGTAAGCGTCGATAATTCCAGCGTTGCCGAGAATTTCTCCGCCAGTAGGGAAGTCCGGGCCAGGTAAGAACTGTAATATGTCCTTAAGCTCGGCATTCTCCGGATCAATGTCATTCTCGATTAACCAGCAAAGAACGTTGACGACCTCGCGCAAATTATGAGGAGGCATATTTGTAGCCATACCTACAGCAATTCCGGTTGAGCCATTTACAAGCAAGTTCGGAAGAATTGACGGAAGAGTTAAGGGTTCTTTGAGAGACTCATCAAAATTTTGTCCCCAGTCAATTGTATCCTCGTCGATATTCGCGAGCATTAATTCTCCGGGCCAGCTTAATCTAGCTTCGGTGTAACGCATAGCCGCCGCGCTGTCTCCGTCGATTGAGCCGAAGTTTCCTTGACCATCAACGAGAGTGTAGCGTAAGTTCCAGTTTTGAGCGAGACGAACCATTGTGTCGTAAATCGCGCTGTCTCCGTGAGGATGATATTTACCCATCGTTTCACCGACAATTCTCGCGGATTTCTTGTAGGCTGTGTTATGTTTCAATCCAAGTTCGGACATCGCATAAAGCACTCTGCGCTGAACAGGTTTCAAGCCGTCTCGTGCGTCTGGTAAAGCTCGGCCAATTATGACGCTCATAGCATAATTTAAGTAGCTTGTTCTGACTTCTCCCACTAATGGAAGTGTTATTATTCGTCCTGCCTCGTCAAAGTTTTCGGGCTGGATTAAATTTTCATTTTCGTCGGGCATCTAAGAATTGTAATCTCCTTTTAGAATTTTTATGACTAAACAAGTAATTTTAGCATGGAAATAGCTTCATTCATTATTTGCCGCAAAAATAGTATCTAATTCTTGTATAATAATATCATTTATTTTTACAGGAGGACTTCGCATGAATAAACATTCTGTCGCTCTAATATTGCATTATTATGGGAAGCTGCCTAATTATTTCCCGTTGTGGCTGAAATCAGCAGGAGCAAATCCGAATTTTACGTTTATGATTTTCTCGGATATAGATTTTTCGAGCTATAATGTTCCGGCCAATGTAAAAATTTTTCCGATGACTTTCGATGAAATAAAAAGATTAGTATCTTTGTACTTGGATTTTGAGTTTGTGCTGAACAATTCCTACAAATTTTGTGATTACAGACCTCTTTACGGATTAATCTTTCATGAATATCTTGAAGGCTATGACTTCTGGGGATACGTTGATTCTGATGTTATCTGGGGTGATATAGGAAAATTTATCACTGATGATATTCTTGGCAAATACGACAAGCTTTACAGACTTGGACATTTAACGATTTACCGTAATACAGAGGAGATAAACACTTTTGCGCTTCATAAACTTCCTGGCTGGAATATTTCGTATAAGGATGTTTACAGAACAAATATGCATATGTGTTTCGAAGAAGCTCTACTCCCTGAAAACTTATTCAGTAAATTTACTCGCGGGAGGGGGGCAATATTACTCGCCTGATTTTGCGGATATTTCTCCTCTCCATAAACAGTTTCAGCATCATCCTGGCAAAAACTTAACCGAGTTAATTCCTGCTTTCATATGGAAAGACGGAAAATTATACGGGCTTGCAATAAATGGAAAACTCGGCAGCGAAAAAGAATATCTTTACGCTCACTTCCAAAAACGTATAATGAACTTCACGCCGGGAATTGAGAATGAAGACAGCTTTATGATTATCCCGAATGATTTTGTGAAGGAACATGAACTTACACAGGCCGAAATTCAGGCATTAATGAAACCAAGCCCCGAATATGTACAATCCGTTCTTGAACGACTCGGTTGGACCGGCAAAAAGAAACCCCTCATTGAACGTATCAAAACTTTTCTATCACTTTCTAAAGCAGAAAAAATCGTAAGGCTGAAATTGCGCTGGAATAAGCTACTTAAGCGTAAACTTCCTACTCAATGGGAAAATGTATTATATAATTAATGCAATTATTTTCTCAATATGGAGGCTTATACAATGAGCAAAGTTTATGACTATTCTGTTTTCACGCCTAAGGGAGAAGAAGTAAAGCTCTCAGCATTCACGGGGAAAGTCCTCTTAATCGTCAACACAGCAACAGGATGCGGCTTTACTCCTCAGTATGAACAGCTTGAAGAAATGTACAGGAAGTATCACGACAAAGGGCTTGAGATTATCGATATTCCCTGCAACCAGTTCGGCGGCCAGGCTCCGGGTTCAGACGACGAAATTCACGAGTTCTGCGCGTTACACTTCAACACGACTTACGACCAGTTCAAGAAGTCAGAAGTCAACGGTGAAAATGAACTTCCTCTTTACACTTTCTTGAAGGGCCAGAAGGGATTTGAAGGTTTCGACAAGGGGCATAAGCTCACGCCTATTCTTGAAGACATGCTCGGAAAAGCTGATCCGGATTATGCGAAGAAGCCGGCTATAAAATGGAACTTCACAAAGTTTGTCGTCGACCGCGCGGGAAATGTCGTAAAACGTTTTGAGCCGACTGCTGACATGAAGGCTGTTGAAGATTTCGTTGCTTCGTTATTATAATCAGGAGGCGTTGAGATTATGACGGTAAAAAAAGTTTTGAACGATGACGCTACGGAACTTGAGGCGGCAAAAGTTGCATTGCTTGATGTTTCGGCGACGTGGTGCGGGCCTTGCAAGATGATTGCTCCGGTTGTTGAGGAATTATCCGAAGAGTTTGCGGGACGTGTTGAGTTCTTTAACGCTGACGCTGAGGAAAATCCGGGACTTGCGAGAAAGTTGCGCGTTATGAGTATTCCTAACTTGATGATTATGAAGGAAGGAAAAGTTACGGCGCGGCAGGTTGGCTTTCAGGGAGCTGAAGAGTTAAGGGCTTGGGTTGAGGCCAATATCTAGAGCATAAAAAGTTTATCCCTCTCCTGCTGTGAAAGTTATTATAGGGAGAGGGATTTTGTGTTATCGGCTCAGAATTTCCTGATAAAGCGAGTAAATTTCATCAGTGTTACGTTCAAGCGAAAAGTTTTTCACGGCACGTTCGCGTCCTTTATTTCCCATTTCGGATAAAAGCTCCGGATTATCTATGAACTTTCTCATTACTGCCGCGATATATTCCTCATCGTTAAGCGGACATACATAGCCGGTTACGCCGTCATCGACAATCTCAGGAGTTGCGCCGGAGTTCACGCCGATTACGGGCATATAGTTCAACATGTATTCAACCGTTACACGTCCGAAGGCTTCACGTCTAGACAGCATTAATCCGACATCCATAGTCTTCAAGATTTCGTTCACGTCATACCTAAAGCCCCAGAATTTAACGAAATCATCCAGCCCGTGTGAATGTACATAATCTTTGAGCATGTCGGGATATTCACCCTTATCATTGCCGATTATATGAAGCATGAATTTATCGGTAAAGGCTTTAAGTTTTGCGCAGGCTTTTATCGCTGTGAGCTGATTTTTTCCCGAAAATAAAAGCCCTACAATGCAGAAATTGACACGTCCATCTTGAGCGTAAGTTTTCGTGTAATCTTCAGGGACTTTCAGACCGTTGTATATTATTCGTGTACTTTCTTCCGGGATTATACCGTAACCGTAAACGTATGTGCTGTAGACTGAGTTTGATATGGTGATGATTTGTGCGGCTTTGGAGTATTGCTTTTTCACGTAACTTTTCGGAGGCAAGTAATACAGGTTATAGTCGTCAATGCCATATTCTCTGATGTGCCAGACGTGAGGGACGTTAAGTTTCTGTGCTATGATGCTTCCTGTTTCTATGACGCTTGAATTTGTGTGAACAATATCGAAGTGTTTATTCTTGAGCAAGTTTAGAATTTTTCTTTCGTAATATATCTTGTTGAGTAAGACCTTCACGAAGCCTTTAATTCTGACCTTAAGCCTTCGTTCGTAAGTCCATAGATAACTTTTTGATACAATAACTTCAATTCCATTCTCACGGCATTTTTCAGCGAGTTCGCCCTCACCAGGAACTAATACGGAAGGTTCAACGTTGTAGCGATTTTTCATGTCGAGCATAGTATGAAGAAGTGCTAAGTTTGCTCCTCCGCCTAAGCTGTTGTAATGCGCTATGTATAATACTCTTAATTTTGGGAAATAATTAGGCTGTTCGCTGTTCGCTGTTCGCTGTTCGCATTGTAGCGATTTTTTCGGTCATTGTCAACGCTCCTTTTCGGTAAAATTTTTTGTTATTCTATCATTAACTGTAATCATTTCACAAATTCAAGAGAGAAAAAATTTCCCAAGCTCTAAGAAAAACTTTCAGGAATCTTGGGAGTAAAGATAACACTTAATTAGCATGTGAATATCGTAATAATCTCACGGGCAACAGGATTTACCACAAGAACAATCCCATTTTCACGCCCGCGTTCCTTTCCGTGTTTACAGCAATAGTAAAATAATCTCCGTATTCTCGTCATCAAGAAATTCATAGCTGAACCGGAGAACCTGATTAGCAGTCTCGCTATGAAATGCCGACTGAACGAACATTCCCGAAGCTCAAAGTCTTTGCATATCGAGTTCGTCAAAACGTTCATAACCTCTTCAGGAATTTTATTCTTCACGAAATCTATCACGGCTTCACTGTACATGCTCTCATTGAGGAGACCGAATTTACGCCTTGATGCTAATTCCCTGAGCGTGAACATAATCTCAGCCGGTAAGAAATTAGCTACATACTCATCAAATGTCGCAAAAACTTCTCTGCTGTCAAAAATCTCTCTTTCCTTATTCTTGGTCATAAATTCAAGTCTCCTCCCGTAAAAAATTTTCTTGCTATGGATGTAATATATATTCTAATTTTTATGTCGGATGCCTTATACTTTTAATTATCACAGCTTATATCTCATGTCTCATTAAGTCAGCTGTCTTTAATTCACACGAAACATCAGCAAAATGACTTTACTCATAAAAAGTTTCGGATTATATATTAATTATCACAGCTTATATTTCATGTTTCATTAAGTTAGCTTTCTTTATTCACACAAAACAACGGCATAAAAAGTTTCAGAGTTCAGGTAAATTATATTTCATATTCACGTAAAAATTCAGCCAAATGTTAATTGACGAAACGAAAAATTTATACTATTTTATTCACAATCCAAATAATAAATAAACTATATTTTCACGATAACTTTTAAGGAGGTATTTATCCCGTATGAGTAAAAAGCTGGTAGCAGATCTCATAGTTGATTACCTTGAAAGAAGAGAAGTCCGTTACATCTTCGGCCTCTGCGGACATACTGTAATCGGAATGCTCGACGCTCTCAACCGCAACGAACAGAAGGGCGGAAAGCTCCGTTACATCTCCAACAGACACGAAGCAGTCGCCTCAACAGCCGCTGATGGTTACGCACGAGTTACTCACAAAGCATCCGTCGTAATGTGCCACTTAGGACCTGGAATTACGAACGTTCTTACCGGAGTTGCTAATGCCGCGTTCGATTCAATCCCGATGGTCGTATTCGCAGGAGATGTTCCGAGCTATTATTACGGCAAACATCCTCATCAGGAAGTCAACATGCACGGCGACGCAACACAGTACAGAATGCTTGAGCCAGTCTGCAAACGCTGCTGGAGAGTTGATGACCCCGAAGCTCTGCCCGACATTCTCGATAAGGCTTTCAGACTTGCAGAGTCAGGAAGACCCGGCCCCGTCTTAATCGATATGCCTATGGACATTTGGAGCCGCGAAATTGAGGAAGATTTATTCGCACGCACATACAACGACAGCCATATCACCGTTAAGCCCGCATTAGACCCCGCATGTGCAAAAGCAATCGCCAAACGTTTAATCGAGGCTAAAGCTCCGGTTATTCATGCTGGCGGCGGAGTTTTATTAGCTCAGGCTTCCGCAGAATTGGCCGCACTCGCAGAGTTCCTTGATATTCCGATTTCCCGTACGTTAATGGGTCAGGGCTGTGTAAGCGATTTGCACCCGTTAATGATTGGACAGACAGGATTCTGGGGACTTGCTCACACTCACGAGTTCACGCTCAATGCTGACGTAATTTTAGCGCTCGGAACACGTTTTGCCGAAGCTGACAGTTCAAGCTGGTATCAGGGCGTAACATTTGATCCTTCTGTAACGAAATTCCTGCAGATTGACATTGACCCGTCAGAGATTGGCCGCAACTATCCTGTTGAGATCGGTGCTGTTGCTGACCTGAAACTCGCATTAGCTCAAATCCTCGAAGCCGCAAAAGCAATCAAG
This sequence comes from Synergistaceae bacterium, assembly GCA_017454625.1. Lineage (GTDB taxonomy): Bacteria > Synergistota > Synergistia > Synergistales > Aminobacteriaceae > JAFUXM01. The sequence continues at coordinate 2,236 of JAFTCP010000134.1, read as the reverse complement.
CCGGAAGGAATTAAACGCGCTGGACTTCGTGAGAAGATTGCGAAGGCGAAAGCTGACTTCAAAGCCTCCAACGTAGCAATCTCCAATGACGGACGCTTCCCGATGACCCCGCAGAGAATTTTGAAGGAACTCAAGGGCGCAATTCCAGAGGACGCATTAATCTTCACCGACGTAGGCTGGAACAAGAACGGCGTAGCTCAGCAGTTCGACATCACAATTCCTGGAACAGTTCATCACTCATCAGGTCTCGCGACAATGGGCTTCGGAGCATCAGCGGTTCTCGGCGGCAAAAAGGCTGCTCCTGATAAAATCTGCATCGCTTTAATCGGAGACGGCGGATTTGGCGTTAACCCGACATGTATGGCTACAGCAGTTGAAGAAGGAATTGCTTGCACATGGGTAGTCATGAACAATATGGCCTTCGGAACAATCGCAGGACTTGAGAACGCCAACTACAAGACGAAATACGGAACGACATTCCACACTCCGCAAGGTGAAGCATATTCCCCGAACTGGGCAAAAGTTGCAGAGGGTTACGGAGTTGATTCAATCCGCGTGAACTCAGCCGACGAATTAGGCCCGGCACTCGCGAAAGCCGTCGAAGCCAACAAAGCCGGTAAGCCGTTCTTAGTCGAAGCAATCATGGAGAATATCGCCGTTCCTACACCTGGATGCTGGAACATCAACGACATTTACACTCCGAGCGACTTAGTCAGCGAAGGCAAGCTCGTAAAGAAAGACGCTAACGGTAAGTACATTCCGCCAAGCCACGCGAAATCACACATCACGAAATAAATTGAGAGGAGTAAAAATATAAATGGCACATCATGAAGTAACACCCGAAGAGATCGCTATGATTGAAGAAATGGTAGCGAAAGCAAGAGTAGCCGCAGACATCATCGCGACATACGATCAGGAACGCGTTGACCGTCTCGCCCGTGCAATCTGCGCCGCAATTTACCCGCTTAAAGTTTGGGGCCCAATCTGCGACGAAGCAGTTGACGAAACCAGACTCGGCGACAAAGTAACCAAGCGCAACAAGAGAAACAAGCTGAAGTTAATTCTTCGCGACTGCTTAAGACAGAAGAGCGTCGGCATCATCGAGGAAATTCCGGAGAAGGGCCTCGTTAAGTATGCTAAGCCGGTCGGCGTAATCGCAACCCTCGTTCCGACGACTAACCCGTGCGTAACTCCTGCAGGCCAGGCGATTTATGCTGTCAAAGCCCGCGACGTTCTTATCTGCTCACCACATCCAAGAGCGAAGAAGACGACATGCAAGACAGTCAACATTATCCGCGACGTTCTTGTTCGTGAGGGCGCACCTGCGGACATCATTCAGGTAATCGAGGAGCCGAGCATTACGCTTACTCAGGAACTTATGAAGAGAGTAGACCTCATTATCGCAACCGGAGGCCGTCCAATGGTCAAAGCGGCTTACTCAGCGGGAGTTCCGGCTTACGGTTCAGGCGCAGGAAACTCAACAGTCATCGTTGACAACACGGCGAACACGAAAGAAAGAGCATACGAAGCGGCGACGAACACGAGAATTTCAAAGTGTGCAGATTTCGGATCAGGCTGTTCATGCGACGGAAACTTAATCGTTCATGAAGATGTCTATGATAATTTCGTTGAGGGCCTCGTGAAAGAGGGAGCTTACATTCCGACATGGGAAGAAGCCGAGAAGATTAAAAAAGTTATGTGGGACGAGACCGGCCACAGACTTCCTGACACAGTCGCAATCTCAGCTCAGGCGCTCGCTAAGGCGGCAGGTTTCGAGATTCCGGCAGACCGTAAGTTTATCGCTGTTCCCAACAACGGCCAGAAGGAAGGCTTCACGATCAGGACAGCTGAGGACATCAAGAAGTGCATCGGCAAACAGCATTTCTTCTCAACCGAGAAACTTACAACCCTCCTTACCCTTTTTAAGTACGCCGGAGAGTTCCAGACTGCACTTGACATTATGCTTGAGATTTTCGACAAGTCAGGCGGAAAAGGACACTCATGCGGACTTTACTCGTTCGACGACGACCATATTCATCGTCTTGGAATGTGCGCGCCGGTTTCACGCTGCATGATCAGACAGCCGAACAACAGAGGCAACGCAGGAAGCGCGACAAACGGAATGCCTCCGACGAACTCAATGGGCTGCGGAACTTGGGGCGGTAACATCGTCAGCGAGAATATCACGTTGAAGCACTACATGAACACGACTTGGGTAGCGCGTCCAATCCCTGAG
>JAFTCP010000133.1 GCA_017454625.1 Synergistaceae bacterium | reverse complement strand
ATTTTCCCCCTCACTCACAAGGCAAGGGGGATTTATTATGCTCTATGTTATAGGCGCAGGATTGAAGATACACAGGAAGTTATGAAGTCCGTACTGCTCCGTGTAAGGTTTCTTCGTTCCGCTCGCGACATCAAGAATGAAGTTGAATAACTCCGTCCCGACCTCCTGAATTGTTTTCTCGCCGGTAACAACAGCACCAGCGCTTATGTCAATTACATCCGGCCATTGTTCCTTCATCTCATTACGTGAGCAGACCTTTATAACCGGAGCCGCCGCAAGTCCGTACGGTGTTCCGCGTCCAGTCATGAAAACTTGAAGCCCGATCCCGCTCGCTAATTGACACGGACCGCAGACAATATCACTCGCAGGAGTTGCCGCGTAAATCATTCCGTGTTTCGTCGGACGTTCAGCAGGTGAAAGAACTTCAACGATGGGAGATGTCCCGGACTTAGCGATTGAGCCCATAGCCTTCTCGACGATGTTACTTAATCCGCCCTTCTTGTTGCCTGGTGTCGGGTTAGCGCTTCGGTCAACTTCTCCAGCATCAAGATATTTATCATACCAGCGCATTTCGTCAGCGAGTTTGTCCCGGACTTCAGCACTCACGCAGCGTTCAGCAATGAAATTCACGCCGTCCCGAACTTCCGTAACTTCACTGAACATCACCGTAGCTCCAGCTTGAACAAGCATATCTGCCGCATAGCCCGCGCTTGGATTGGCCGAAACTCCAGAGAAAGCATCACTTCCTCCGCACTGCATTCCAACAAGAAGCTCACTCAACGGCAATTCTTCACGTCTTCGCTCGTTCAAGACTTTCATTTTCTTCTCCGCCATGTCCATAATCGCCGACATCATAGCGTTAAACCCCTTGCAGTCCTGCAACACAACGACATTCTCAGGCGTATTATTCTCAGCTCCAACAAGACGCTCGACAGTCAACTTCTCACAGCCAAGAGAGACGACCATTAACTGCCCGCCAAAGTTCGGGTGTCTTGCTATGTTCTGCAACGCTCGGATTGGAAATTTCGCATCAGGTGCATTTATCGCAACTCCGCAGCCGTAAGCGTGATTAATCGCGACGACATCATCAACGTTCGGATATTTCGGCAAAATCTCACGTCTTATCTTATCAACAGCAACGTCAAGAACGCCTTGAACGCATTGCACGGTCGTCTGAATGCCCAGAATGTTACGAGTTCCGGCGTAAAATCCGTCGGGATTGCGATAACCCATGAAAGTTTTTCTCGGCGCTTCCGGTAAATCCTTCCGAATGTTCGTTCCCCACTTCATGTTGTCGACTGACGGAGAAGTCGGAAGTTTCAACATGTGCTCGTTAATCCATGCGCCCCGTTTAATCGCGTCCAATGCATAGCCGAGAACTACACCGTAACGAATAATTTCGCCGTCCTTCGGAATGTCAACAAGTGCGAACTTATGAGCCTGCGGAATGTCATCAAGCAAAACTAAGCCCGGCATAATCTCTACGCCTTTGCTGACATCATGCGTAACTACAGCGACATTATCACGTTCGGTTAATTTCACATAATCGCGCAAAGTTTTTACCTCCCCTGCTAAAATCTTTTGTGGATATGATTATTTTACTCATAATTTCTTTATTGTGTATGTCAATAATTGCGATATTGTGAGGTCATCACGATAAATTTTTCCCCGCAAACATGTAAAATTTACTCACAATCTCACAACTTTGAGTTCTCTTGTATATATTTCATCACATAAGCCTGTCAATATATTATTCACAGTCTCACAACTTCAGAGCTATCAAACTTTGTATATATTTCATCACGTAAGCCTGTACAATATTACTCACAATCTCACACTTTCAGGAGGTCTTACACTTTGGGAAATATTAAGGAATTTTGCCAGCGTTGGACTAACCGGCCAATTAACGAGAAAAGCGACACTCAAACGTTCTGGAATGAGCTTTTACATGATGTTCTTGACGTTGAAACTCCCGGCGAAGTCATCGATTACGAAAAACGCGTTGAGCTTGAACACGTCAGCTTTATCGACGGCTACATCCCTTCAACTGGAATTATAATCGAGCAGAAATCTCCGAACGTTAATCTTGACGCTTCAGCTAAACAATCCGACGGCTCCGTCATCGCTCCGTTCAATCAGGCTAAAAGATATTACGACTGGCTCCCGTTATCTCAGCGAGGAAGATTTATCGTTGTCAGCAATTTCCGAGAGATACGCATTCACGACATGGAAGCCCCGCGCTCTGCTCCCGAAGTTATTCTCGTCTCGGAACTCGAACGCGAATTTCACAAGTTAGCTTTCCTAATCGATATTAACGCTTCAAGCCCGAAAGACATCCGCGAACTTGAAGTTTCAGTGAAAGCCGGTGAACTCGTCGGAAAACTCTATGACGCTCTACTCAAACGTTATGTTAATCCCAAAGATGAGAAATCACAGAAAAGCCTAAATATCTTCTGCGTCCGTATCGTCTTTATTCTCTATGCCGAAGACTCCGGATTATTCGCAAAGTCCCAGTTTCATGATTATCTTAACTCCCGCAAAAATATGCCGCGCGACGCACTCCGAAAACTCTTTGACGTTCTCAACCAGAAAGAAACTGACCGGGACCCTTACAACGAAGACGAGTTAAACGCTTTCCCTTACGTCAACGGCGGATTGTTCGAACAGGATAATATTGAAATCCCCCAGCTTGACGGCGAACCTCTAAGAATTATCCTTGAAGATATGAGCGAGGGCTTTGACTGGTCAAAAATTTCACCGACAATCTTCGGGGCCGTATTCGAATCAACGCTTAACTCCGAAACTCGACACTCCGGCGGAATGCATTACACTTCAATTGAGAACATTCAAAAGTTAATCAACCCGTTATTCATGGATGAACTCACTCACGAAGCTAATAAACTCCTCAAATCTCCTCAGCCCAAAGAGTTACGAGCTTTCCAGAAAAAATTGGCCTCGTTGATATTCTTTGATCCCGCGTGCGGTTCCGGCAACTTCTTAACCGAAACTTTCTTAGAACTCCGACGACTCGAAAATAAAATCATCGCTGAACTCACAAAAGGACAAGTTTCATTCGCTTTCTCTCAGGAAGAAACCCCCGTTCAAATTTCAATCTCGCAATTTTACGGAATTGAGGTTAATGATTTCGCCGTCGCCGTCGCAAAAACTGCCCTATGGATAGCTGAAGCTCAAATGCTCGCCGAAACTAAAGCGATCGTGCAAGTTTATGAGGACCCTCTCCCGCTCAAGCCCTACAAGAATAACATAATCGAAGCTAACGCGCTCCGTGTCGACTGGGGAGAAATTTTGCCGAAAACTAACGCTCAAATTTACATCATGGGAAATCCTCCGTTTTTGGGCTACTCAACTCAGAAAAAATATCAGAAAGAGGACATGACCGATATATTTTCAGCTAAGGCCGCCGGGAAAATTGATTACGTTGCAGGCTGGTACTACAAAGCCGCCGAGTTCATCGAGCACACGAACATTAAAGCCGCATTCGTGTCGACGAACTCAATCACTCAGGGCGAACAGGTCGGGTTAATCTTCAAGCCGATTTACGAGAAATTTGACATCTGGATTGATTTTGCTCACACGACGTTTATTTGGGACAGCGAAGCTCCGGAAAAAGCTCAAGTTCATTGCGTCGTTATCGGTTTCAGCGCGGGCAGGAAGGAATATTTGAGGAAGTTGATTTATCCTGACCGTGAAAAGCTCGTGCCAAGCATAAATTTTTATCTCGTGCCGGGAAAAATTATCTTCGTTGAGTCGCAAACTTTCACATTCAACCCTAAAGCTCCCAAAATGTTAGCAGGAAACCGACCAGCAGACGGAGGAGCTTTACTCATCAACAGCCGCGAAGAGTTAGAGGAATTATTGAGAAGGGCTCCGAAGGCTGAAAAGTTTATCAAACGCTTCATGATGGGTTATGAGTTTATTAATGATGTAGAAAGATGGTGTTTATGGCTAGTCGACGCTAAACCTCAGGAGTTAATCGAGATGCCCGCCGTCATGGAGAGAATAAAATTGTGCAAGGAGAAAAGACTTGCAGGCGCGCCAGACCGTCAGAAGCTGGCAAAAACTCCTTCACTCTTCAGAGACACAAATAATCCGCAAAGATATTTAGCCATTCCTAAGACTTCTTCGGGTTTACGTTATTACATTCCTATCGGCTGGCTTGACGGTTCTGTTATTCCCGGCGATGGATTACGAATAATCCCGGACGCAACACTTTACGACTTTGGAGTTTTGACCTCGCGCGTTCACATGGGATGGATGCGTCGAGTTTCAGGGAGATTGAAGAGTGATTACAGCTATTCGAACACGGTTGTATATAATCCATTTCCCTGGCCCTCACCGACACCGAAGCAGCGAGCGAAGATTGAGGCTTGTGCGCAAAAAATTCTTGATGCGAGGGCGAATAATCCCGGTAATTCTTTTGCGGCGCTTTACAACGATAACGTTATGCCGGTTGACTTGAGGCGTGCGCATGAGGCGAATGATGCGGCTGTGTGTGAGGCTTATGGCTGGAGGCGGGATATTCCGGAGGAGGAGCTTGTGTCAATTCTGTTTGATATGTATCAAGCGTTGAAGGATGAGCGTAACGCGAGAGCGTGAGGGGCGCGGCGTGTGAGCTGTGAATGTTGATATAATTTTGTGTGAGGAGGTGAGAGAGTATGAGCGAAAAATACAAATGGGTGAAGCCTGACCGTAAAATGACGATGGACGAGCTTTGGGCGCGGTTTGAGTATGATCCGGATTATGTTGATGAGGATCCTGCGTATGAGCGTGCGTTTTATGATCGTTATGGGAATCCGACGTACGGGACGTTATGCGCGATGTATGAGGATGAACATGACCTCTACGATGGGCCTATGACACTTGAAGAACTTTTTTCGGAATGGAGACAGCTTTATGAGGAAACAGAACCATGCGTGAAGCACGAGAACGAAGAGCTTTCAAACGTGATTTGAGGCGTGAACTTTCCGGCAGGTATCGTGAAATTCTGCGGCCTGTCGGAGAATTTTGGATAGTTGTAGCTACGATTGCTAATGATATTCCGCTTCCTGAGAGATATAGGGATCATGCGCTTCAAGGTGATTACGAAGGTTCTAGGGAGTGTCATATCAGGCCGGATTTATTGCTTATGTATACACTTGAGGGAGATGATTTGCTGAGGCTTGAACGTCTCGGCAGTCATGCGGAGATTTTTGGAATGTAAGGAGTGAAAAATTTTATGTGGAAATGGTCAGCATTAATGCCTCATCCTCCCGTATTAATCCCCGAAGTCGGACGAGGCCGCGAAAATGAAGCCGCAAAAACTTTATCAGGAATTTCTGAGCTTACGCGCGAGCTGAAAGATAAGATGCCTGATGTTCTGTTAGTGTTGTCGCCGCACCAGCCTTATGCTCCCGGAGCTTTGTACGTAAATTCCGCTGAAATTATTTCGGGTTCGTTCAGAATGTACGGAGCAGGTAACGTGAAAATTGAGGCTGAAACATCAAATGAGTTTCACAATTTCTGCGACTTCCTGAATGCTGAGAACGTTAATTTTTACGCTCTCCCCACAAAGAATTTAACTCAGGATCAAGGCTCAATGGTCCCGTTATATTTTCTTCATAAGGCTTGGGGAACTTTGCCGCCTGTGTTAATTTGTTCGCCGATTGGATTAACTCCTGAAGAAGCGTTCAAACTCGGCCAATCCCTGAGAAAATTTGAGAGCAAGAAAAGTTTTGCGTTACTCGCGAGCGGAGATTTGTCCCATCGTTTAACTCCTGATGCTCCAGCTGGTTATGAGCCGGAACATGCCCCCGTATTTGAAGCGGCTGTTGAGGAAGCATTAAGGACGTGTTCAACTTCGCCGATTATGAAGCTCTCAAGTCAAACTCTTGAACGCGCTGGAGAATGCGGCTTACGCTCAGTGATGACTATGCTCGGACTTGCCGGAGAAAACGCGGCGATAAAAATATTCTCTCATGAATGGCCGTTCGGTGTCGGATATTGTAATGCATTATGGAAGAATTAATTACTTGCTAGCTTGTGTGAGAACTTTTTCTCGCATAATCAGCCGTTCAATATAGTAAAATTAGAGGGTGAAAATTTATGAATGAACTTGTGAAATTGGCCCGTGAGACCGTGAGAAGATTGCTCAACGATGAAACTTTGCCTGAAAATGGGAATGAGGTTATTACGTCGGAATTATGGCATGAAAAGCGCGCGTGTTTCGTGTCAATCAAAACTAAGTCCGGAGAATTGCGCGGGTGTATCGGAACATTAAGCCCAATGCAAAACTCCCTTGACCGTGAAATTATCGCGAACGCCGTATCATCTTCAACGAGAGATCCGAGATTTCCGCCCATGAAAGCCAATGAGCTTGACAACGTAACTTTTTCCGTTGATGTTCTCTCTGAGCCTGAGCCCGCAAAATTTGAAACGCTTAATCCGAAAATTTACGGCGTAATCGTCTCAAAAGGTTATCGGCGAGGCGTGTTGCTTCCAGACTTAGAGGGCGTTGACACGGTTGAACAGCAAGTTTCGATTGCGGCGATGAAGGCAGGAATTTATGACCTCGACGGCGTAAAACTCGAACGCTTCACGGTTAATCGTTATAAGGAAGAATGAAAGCAAAAATTTATGACTTAGACGGCGTTATTTTCGTGAGCTGTAAGGGGAAAATATCATGAATGCAAAATTTTATCGTAAGAACTCGGACGGAAGCGCAACGTGCAACTTATGTTTTCGAGGCTGTAAGATTAACGAGGGAAATTCGGGCTTCTGCGGAGTTCGAGAGAATAAAGACGGTGAATTAATCTCTCCAATGCTCGGAAAATTCTGTGCAGTCGCTGTAGATCCGATTGAGAAGAAGCCGTTATTTCACTGGAGGCCCGGAACGTTCATTTATTCGCTCGGAAGTTTGGGTTGCACGATGGATTGTCCGTTCTGTCAAAACTTTCAAATTGCTAAACCCTCACGAAAAATTAATTGTTCGTCAATCTCTCCTCATGAACTCGTGAAAAATATTCATGAACTCGAATTAAACTCCGTCGCTTTCACTTACAACGAACCTACCTTACAGGCTGAATATATTTGCGAATGCTCGAAACTCTTTCATGAAAATAATATCGCAATCGTCCTCGTTACCAACGGGGCAATGTCAAACGAAGCTGCCTCATCGTTAATCGCAAGTCTGAAACTCACAGGAGGCGCGGCTAATATCGACGTTAAAGCCTTCGACGAGAAAGTTTACGCGAAACTCGGCGGAAGTCTCGAAATCGTCAAAGCTAACGTGAAAAGTTTCGTTGATGCCGACATTCACACAGAACTCACCAGCTTAATCGTTCCCGGCCTGAATGATGACACAGAGAAATTTTCACAGATGGTTGAATGGATTGCGAGCTTGTCTCGTGATATTCCCCTTCATGTTACGCGCTATTTCCCCAGAAGATTTTACAATGAACCGCCGACGGACAAAAATATTCTCTACTCGTTAGCTTCAATCGCAAAAAGTAAATTAAAGTTCGTTCATGTCGGGAATGTTTGAGCTATTAACCTTTTGCATGAAATCAGTCGGTTGTGAATAAGATTGATGACAAACTCGGGAATATTAGCAAATTTCGTTCATGTGGGATTTTCTGAATAATGACAACATAGCTTACTGTAAATTATAATACTCACAATTCCATTAAGATTTATAAATTTTCAGAAAGCCGGTGAAAAGTAATGAACAGCTTAATTGTCTCAAGATTTGGGGGAGATGCTGCCTCAAGTTCTGCCGAAGTCAAGAGAGCCGCCGAAATCATCAAAGCTAATCCCGACCGCCGTTACATCTTCGTATCCGCGCCAGGTTCAACGCACACGAGCTCAGGAATTACTGATATGCTCTATATGTGTCATGCCAGCGCAAAAAATCACGAGAATTACGACGGAACTTTGACGAAAATTTTAGAACGTTACGAGGAAATAGTAAAAGGACTTGGGATTGACTTTGACATTTACGCTGAGATTGGCTCACTTAGAGAAAGTTTAGAGGCCGGGCGTGATTTAGACTTTATCGGAAGTCGCGGCGAGTTCATCATGGGTAAAATCTTCGCAAAATTTTTAGGCTGGGACTTCGTTGATGCCTCAGAATTAATCTTCTTCAACAAGGACGGAACTGTCGACAAAGATAAAACGTTTACGATTGCCGGCGATAAGCTCAAGAATTACGAACACGCCGTAATCCCAAGTTTCTATGGTTCACTCGCTGACGGAAGAATAAAAACTTTCGTAAGAGGAGATTGCGACACCGCCGGAGCTTTGATTGCCTGTGCTGTTAAAGCCGACTTATTCGAGAAATGGAGCGAACGCACGAAAATTTACAGCGCAGATCCTTCCGTAATTCCCAACCCCGAAATAATCAAGAATGTTACGTATAATGAGGCCGTCGAGTTAAATTACATTGGCATAAACATAGTCAGGGATAGCGTCTCAATCATGCTTAACGAGGCGGGAATTCCTATGAAGATTGCGAGCATTCACGACCCGGAAGACGACGAAATGTTAATTAGCCCGAAACTCCCTGAGAATATTTCGCGAAGGCTCGTTTTATGCATAGCAGGCCAGAAGAATTTTAACGTCATACGAATACAGAAATACGGGATTAACAGAGTTTACGGCGTTGAAGAAAAAATGTTCGGGCTACTCTCGAAACATAACATAGCGTGTCAGCATTACATAGCGGGTATTCACAGGATGGCTTTAATCCTGAAAAATTTACGTTTTGACTTGAGACGCAATGAAATTCTAGCCGACATAAAAACTCTCATTCAGCCGGACTCTATAACCGTTGAACGCGGCTTGTCGTTGATAGCGATAATCGGTGAAGGAATGGGGACGGTTAAAGGAGTTTTCGGGAAAATATTTACGGCGCTGGCTTTGGTGGGAATTAAAGTTCAGATGATCGAGGAAGGCTCCGACGACCTGAATATAATTCTTGGAGTTCATGACAATGATTACGAAAACGCGATAAAAGCATTGTATCAGGCTGTAATTCTGGGACAATAAACAACTTCCCCCTGCTGTTTTCGCGGCAAGGGGAAAGACTTTTCATGATTATCTCACTAAGCAGGGCTTCTTGTTGTCGAACTTCCAGCCAGGAATTAAATATTGCATTCCGATTGCGTCATCACGTGCGCCGAGAGCGTGTTTGAAGTAAAGTTCGTTGGCTTTCTTTACCTGCTCAATGTCAACGTCAATTCCAAGTCCGGGCTTCTTCGGAAGGTCAATGCATCCGTCAACAATCTGCATAGGCTCAACCGTTAATCTCTCGCGTCCTTCCTGCCAGATCCAATGTGTATCAATCCCGTTCATCTTTCCGGGAATTGCCGCCGCACACTGAACAACCATAGCAAGCGAAATATCGAAATGGTTATTGCTATGACAGCCCCACATTAACCCGAAATCGTTGCAAAGCTGGCCAACTCTTACGCTTCCGTTCATTGTCCAAAAATGCGGGTCTGCTAAAGGAATATCGACGGCCTGAAGAATTAACGCGTGGAACATCTGCCGCCAATCCGTATTAATCATGTTCGTAGCTGTCGGCATCATCGCGGCTTTCCTGAACTCGGCCATAACTTCGCGTCCACTGAACCCGCCTTCTGCTCCTACGGGGTCTTCACAGTAAGCTAAACATTCTTTAAGCTGGGGGGCAATCTCTAAGGCTTCTTTCAAGCTCCAGCATCCATTAGGGTCTAAGTCAACGCGCGCATTCGGAAACGCTTTCTTTATCGCCTGAACAGCTTTTAACTCCTCTTTAGGCGGCAAAACTCCTCCTTTGAGCTTGAAGTCCTCGAAACCGTATTTTTCGTGAGTTGCTTTTGCGAGAGCTACTATTTTCTCAGGTGTCAACGCCTCTTCGTGTCTAAGTCTGTACCAGTCGCATGAAGCATCAGGCTCTTCCTCGTAAGGTAAATCGGTCTTCTTTCTGTCGCCAATGTAGAATAAGTAACTCAGGAACCTTACGCGTTCCCTCTGGATACCGTCGCCCATTAACGCCGCCGCAGGAACATCTAAAAATTTCCCCATCAAGTCGAGCAATGGAGCTTCAACCGCCGTAACAACATGAACTCCCGTTCTCAAATCGAACGTCTGAAGTCCGCGAACATCGTCTTTGATATTAGCGTCAAGCCACTTGCGAATTTGGTTCAACGTGTTCTTGTAATCCGCTAATCTCGTGCCGACAACTAAATGTTTCACGTCCTCAAGAGCCTTCGTAATCTTCTGGCCTCCGGGAACTTCGCCAACGCCTAAATTTCCTGAGCTGTCCTCAAGAACTACGATGTTACGCGTGAAAAACGGAGCATGCGCGCCGGATAAATTAAGCTCCATGCAGTCATGCCCGGCAACAGGATAAACGTCCATGCGGGTAATATTCGGTATAGCCGTCATGTAATGATTGCCTCCCTTTTGAAATATAAATTTTTTTGTGGGTGAGTGTATTATATTAAATTTCTCCGCAAAAAAAAACAATTTCAAAGCTGAGAGTTAATATCCTCTTATAATATCGGGCAGCAAACTTTTTATTTTCTGTAACTTTTTCAGCACTCTTCTCATGACGTAATGCTTTGTCCTGAATCTCTTTTTGCCGTCAAAGAACATATTACCTAAAGCGTTACCTCCTGCACCTGGAGTTATAGTCCTATAAATATTATTGATGCGTTCTATTTTGGCAATTTCATCGAAGCTGACGGATTTTTTTGACAACAACGAAGTGAAAGCAGCAATTTCTTCATCTGTTATGTCATATTCAGCTTCCCATTTCTGGTGATAATCACAGGCGGCAAGGCCTTTTTCGGTTCGTACAGCCCATTTTTCAATCCTTGTGTTTCTGTCAAGATAAAATTTTGAATAATCTTCTATCATCAACATATCGTGAGCTTCTGGACTGAATAAATTTATGCCTTCAATTTTGCTTTTATCATAGTTTATCCCGCAAAAATCCAACACTGTAGGATAAACATCAAAGATACTGGCCAATTTATTACAGCAAGAGAATTGTGTATCTCCTTTTTTATGAACAAACATCATTATTTGCGTTCTGGGTTTCCCGAGATATTTTAAATTTGTATCAAATGTTTCTTCATAGAGCTTGAACCCATGATCCGAAAATAAAATTACCATATCGAAATTATCAAATCCGAGTTTCGCATTTATCATTTCGAGAATATCCGCAGCAATTTTCAAGCCTTTAGTTTCGAGATGCTTAGTTTGTCCGAAATAGTCATCAAGAATCATATGAAAGTCCTTAAACATGAAACAAGTCAAGGAGTTATCTTTTACATCGAGCGTACGTAAATATTCTTCCAGAGTTTTATCGCCGGAATAATTATCATGTTCCGAATCCGACGAAAGGAAAGGCAGCTCTCCGATTAATCTTCGCACTTCAGAAATGTAGAAATTGAAAGTGTAACCTTCGTTCTTCATTAGGGACAAAAAACTCGGGCGGTCGTAATTCTGATAATATGCGTAATATTTTGCGCGGCTGTCGCAACCGTTAAAGCGGGGATAATTTGAGGACCAAAAGCAGGCTAAACTTCTCGGAGTATCAGGAGCAGAGGTGTAACAGTTAGTAAAGAATGTGCCCCCCCCCCCCTACGTTTTTCAAGCAAGTATCTAATGCGCTGACGGGACGAGTATTGTCGCACAAATTCAGGAGGCCGGGACGTAACGCGTCAATAAATATTGTTAAAATTTTCAATGATTATACCTTCTTGCTGCAAAAATTTTGATGTTTATTATACACTAAAAAAAACAGCCTCCGAATTGATAAATCCGAAAGCTGTAATTAAGTTTGCTCCATGTCCGGCCTCTAAGCATCCCCGAATAGTCCGAGAATATCAGATAAATCAACAGCATCATTCTGTTCTTCAACACGAGCGATTATCGCCTGACGCTCCTCTTCAAGACGTTTTCGGGCCTCAAGAATACTTTTTGCCTGTTCAAGCTGTTTAATTGCCTGGTCTCGATAGCCTTTATCATCAAGTATCATTGCCGCGTTGGTGATGTAACCGCCGAGAAATGCCTCGAACTTTTTCGCGTCAGCTTCGGACTTGTCGCCCTCACCTTGAAATTTCCCCGCGTACTGCTTAGCGAACTTCTCAACTTGCCAGTCCAATAAATCCTTGCTGATTGAACCTAACTCGTCAAGCATCTTGTCAAAGTCCGTTTTCGTCGAAACTTTATCAACATAACGCTCACCAGAAGTAAAATCATATTGCAACTTGAACTCTTCAGGCTCTGTTTCTTGCTCCTGCTCCGAAATGTCAGGCTCAGGCTCAGTCGTCGAAGTATCAACATTATCATCACTGTCAAACAAGGAGTTTTCATCAAAGACTTCTGGCGTAGAAACATTAACAACCTCATTTTCAACCTGTAAAGTCTCTTCCTGCTCAGGTTCCAGCTCCTCCGGTTCTGGCTCTTCGGGTGAAGTTTCCTGTTCTTGTTCTTGCTCCGGTTGTTCTTGCGAGATTTCAGGTTCAGGCTCCGGGACTTCCTGCATGACTTCCTGCTCAGGTTCCGGCTCCGGCGTTGGCTCTTCGATTTCCGGCTCAGGTGTCGGCTCTTCTTGTTCGGGTTCCGGTTCTGGTTCAGGCTGGATTATTTCTCCTTCTCCTTCTCTTTCTTCCGAAACTTCCTCAGTAATTCCCTCAGGGCTTCCGACCGGCTCAAGTGATTTTTCTTCCTGTATCTCCTGAATATTATTGCCGTCATCAACATTTTCAGGAACGTGAACAGGTGCAATAACTTCTTCAGGTTCAGCAGGTCCAACAACTTTTTTATCGATTGCATTTAGTAACGTCGATATTAATTCCGGGCTCTCCGGCTCTTCCTCGACTTCCTCCGGTTCCTCAACGATAATTACAGGAGGCTTTGATAATACTTCCTCCTCCTGCTTCCGCTCCGCTTTCTTCCTGAGTAACGCTGCACGTAAATACGGCATTTAGTCCCCCAGTGCAAGCGTCATCAACTCGTCAATGCGCTTCACAAATCCGGCTGGGTCTTCGGGAGCAGCTCCCTCAAGAATTATCGCCTGATCGTAAAGCACCCTCAAGAAATCACTAACTCTATCGTCATTTTCATTATCTTTTGCGAGCGTTATTAATTTCTTGATTATGGGATTGTCGGCGTTGAGCTCAAGAATTCTTTTCTGAACTGGAGGAACTTGACCGGCTGAACGTAAAATATTTTCCATCTGGAGCGACATTCCATTTTGAGAATCCCTGAGACATGCGGGCGAGTTCGTGAGTGTGAAAGATAACTTTGCGTTTTCGAGTTTGTCAGCAAAGACTTCAAGCGCTTTTTTTCTCAACGGCTCAAAGTCGGCTTCAAGCTCCTTAGCTTTCTCATCGTTGGCTTTCTTCTCGTCGTCTGTGTAAGGCGTAACGTCATCGCGGGCAATGTTCAATAAATCTTTCGCGTTTTCATCGAGAATGTAATTAGCTTCCGACAAAATTACCTCGTCAACTGGATCCGTCATCAACAAAACTTCATAACCCTTGCTCGTGAACGGTTCAAGTTTCGGCGAGGCTTTCAAGGCTGAGAGATTATCACGTCCGGCGAGGCAGTAAATCCCTTTTTGGTCGGGCTTCATGCGGGCTTCATACTCGGCTAATGTCGTCCATTCATCGTTTGCTGTCGTCCTGAATAACGAAATTTCCAGAAGATTTTTAGCGTGTTCGTGGTCCTGAATAATTCCCTCCTTCAAGATTTTTCCGAAGGCAAGCCAGAGCTTAATATATTTTTCCCGGTCATCGTTCAGCATTTTACGGAACTCGTTTAGAATTTTCCGCTGTGTGCTTCGTCTGATAACTCGGATAATCGGCTCATCCTGCAAAATCTCACGGGAAATATTCAGCGATAAATCCTCACTGTCAACAACTCCGCGAATAAACCTCATGTAAGCTGGAATTAATTCTTTGCAGTCGTTCATGATGAAAACTCGGTTGATGTATAAACTTATTCCGCCGCTCTCAGGGTTCATGAACAAGTCAAACGGAGCTTCCGACGGCACAAATAATAATCCCTTGAAATTCGTTGAGCCTTCTGCGTTAATCTTGATGTGAGCTAAAGGGTCGCGCCAGTCATGCGTCAAATGCTTGTAGAACTCGTTGTATTCTTCCTCCGTGATTTCGCTGTCGGGCCTCTGCCAGATTGCTTTTTGGGAGTTCACAATTTTATCCTTGAAGAATATCGGCCACGAAATAAAATCTGAATACTTCGCGATTATCCCTCTAATTGTCCACTCTTCCGAGTAATCTTTTGCGTCATCGTCAGTTTTCGGCTTCAAGAAAAGTTTTACGGTCGTCCCGCATTCGCTTCTAGGTTCGGCCTCGTCAATCGTAAATGAGCCTTCACCGTCTGACACAAATTTATACGTCTCGTTTGTGCCGAGTTTACGCGTGATAACTTCAACTTTTTCTGCGGCCATAAATACGGAATAAAAGCCGACTCCGAACTGGCCAATTAATTCCTGCTGAGTGTTGCTGTCCTTTGCGGCTTTGAGGAATTCTTTAGTGCCGGATTTCGCGATTGTCCCTAAAAATTTTATCAGCTCATCACGAGACATCCCGATGCCGTTATCGCTGACTGATAAAGTCCGCTCGTCTGGATTTGCCTCAATTTTTATCTCTGGATTTGTGTTCTCTGCAAGTTCAGAATTAGTTAATGCCTCAATTCTTCGTTTGTCTAATGCGTCAGAAGCGTTTGATATTAATTCTCGCAAAAATATATCTTTGTTCGAGTAAACGGAACTTATCATCATTCGCAATAATTCCGCCGCTTCAGTCTGGTAATAAAATTTTTCCTCACTCATGATTTTTCAACCTACCATAAAAGCCGGAGACATGCAAAACTACACACCTCCGGCCATGCTTAAATATTCAAGTTTACTTGCCTTGAAAAACTAACCTGCTGCTTCTTCAGTATTAATCTTCACAATCTGTCTTCCGCGATAATATCCGCATGACGGGCACGCATGATGATTAATCATGATTTCCCCGCAATGAGGACATGAAATCGCTTCCGGTAAGCTCAAAGCCTTGAGCCAGTTCGCTTTTCTCTGTGAAGTGCGGGCATGTGATGTTTTTCTCTTAGGTGTTGCCATTATTATAATCCCCCTAATTTTCTATTTCTATATCTTAAAATTTCGCAATGCTTCGAGTCTGGGATCCGAAATTTCCTCTTTGCATGAGCATTCTCCTTCGTTCAAATCAGCTCCACAATTCGGACATAATCCCTTGCAATCTTCTCTACACAATATCTTTGTCGGCATTAAAGTATAAAGACTTTCATTAATCTGAGGCATCACGTCGAGAACCCGCCCGAAATAGTCAACTTCAACGGGCATAAAGTCCTCCTCATCTTCGGCCTCTGCACCGCGCGAATGATAAAGATACAATAATTTTCCCGATATTTCAAGGGTTACAGGCTTTAGACACCTCGCACATTCAGCCTCAATCTCAACTGACAACTCAATTTCCGCCATCAATAAATCTTCTTCAAGCCAGCGTGCTGAAACTTCAACGTGAAAACCTTCCGGAAAAATAAATTCCTGGCCCTCAAATTTCAGCAAGCCCTCCGGAAAATCAAACGAGGCGAAAACTTCGGTCTCCGTGTCATTTCTGGGCGGGAGATTGATTATGGCCTTCTGACTTTCGTGTAATAGATTATGCAAATGCTATTCTCTTAGTCTCGCGGGCAATCATCAATTCTTCGTTTGTCGGGCATACGACGACTTTAACTTTTGAGTCATCAGCGCTTACGACAGCTTCTTTTCCGCGAATGTTATTCTTTGTGCTGTCAATCTTTACGCCCATGAACTCAAGTTTTTTGCAGACTGCCTCACGAGTTGACGCGCTGTTTTCGCCGATGCCTGCTGTGAAGACGATTACATCAAGTCCGCCCATAGCGACCGTGTAAGCTCCGATGTATTTCGCAATTCCGTACTCGAGCATGTCGATTGCTAATCTCGCGCGGTCATTTCCTTTTGCTGCTGCCTCTTCAACGTCGCGTAAATCGCTGCTGACTCCGGAAATTCCAAGCAAACCGCTCTTCTTGTTCATGAAGTTGTTCATCTCGTCGGCTGAGTATTTCGTGATGTTCTGAACAAACGGGACGCACGCAGGATCCATATCGCCGGTTCTTGTTCCCATGAGGACACCAGCAAGAGGCGTTAATCCCATTGAAGTATCGATGCATTTTCCGTTCTTGACTGCGCTGATTGAGCTTCCGTTGCCGAGATGACATGTTACCATTTTGATGCTCTCAAGAGGCTGGCCGAGAAATTCTGCGGTTTTGAGCGCTACAAAATGATGGCTGGTTCCGTGTGCTCCGTAGCGTCTTACTCTGTGCGTCTCGTAGAACTCCCAAGGAAGCCCGTACATGTAGGCGTAATCCGGCATTGTCTGATGGAACGCAGTATCGAAAACTGTAACGTTCGGCAAATTCGGGAGAGCGTGCTGGATTGCTTCGATGCCCATGATGTGGCCGGGATTATGAAGAGGAGCAAGAGGAATGCACTGACGGAGACCATCCATAACTTTATCGTCAACGAGAACGGATTCTTTGTACAAATCTCCGCCGGAAACTATACGATGTCCAGCGGCCGCGATTTCGTCGAGTGATTTCAAAACGCCATGATCCTTGTCAAGCAATGCCTCAAGTACGAGCTTCATGGCTACTTTGTGATCTTTAATGGGCGTTTCTACTTTGAAGGGGTCTGCGCCTGTTTTTCTGTGCGTTAAGTTCGAGCCGTCAATGCCTATTCTATCAACAAGGCCTTTTGCTGAGACGGACTCGTCTTCCATGTCGAATAACTGGTACTTGAGGGATGAACTGCCGCAATTGATTACGAGAATTTTCATGACGTTATTATTTTACCTGCCTTCGTAATATAAAAATGGCGGAGACGTAGAGATTCGAACTCTAGGAACGGCAAGCCGCTCAGTTGATTTCGAGTCAACCGCCTTCGACCACTCGGCCACGTCTCCACACTAACAATAGTATGTGTAAATTTTTGTGAAAAGTTGACGGGGCTAATTATAACTTTGTTTAGCTCATTGTCAAATT
>JAFTCP010000132.1 GCA_017454625.1 Synergistaceae bacterium | reverse complement strand
TGTGAAGGTTTTTCCGCTGCCCGTAACTCCCATTAATGTCTGAAAGCGATTATGATTATTCAAGCTGTTTGTGAGGGCTTCGATTGCTTCGGGTTGATCTCCTGAGGGCGGCCAATTTGAATGAAGCACAAAATGTTTCATGTGAAAATTAATCCCTTCGTGAAAAATTTACAGTTATTATATTCGCGGGCGAAATTTTTTGACAGAGTGATTATTGCGTAACTGGATGTAAAGTGTTTCATGCCATTATGAATTTTTTGACTTGTAAAGTTCACGCGGGAAAATAATAATCGTAAGTGCAATTACAGGAAAATACGCTTTAATTGTTATAATATATAGCGACATGTCAGCTTGTTATTGGAGGCCTTAATCAAAAATGCAGGAAGTCAAAAAAGTAACGACTGAGGTCGGAACTAATGAATGGCAATTAGTCGTGTTCGTTCTCGGCGATCAGTCCTTCGCTATCAACGTCGATAAAACCCGCGAAATTTTACGCTGGCCAGGTGTACGCTCAATCCCTGATGCTCCGGTCGCATTAATCGGAATTACTTCTGTCAGGGGCGAAGTTCTCCCAATGGTGGACTTGCGTATATTCTTGGGAATTCCTCCCGTTACTCCGATGGAACAAAGCAAAGTAATTATCGCTGAGTTCAACGAGGTAAAACTCGGCTTTGTTGTTGATGCCGTCGAAAGAATTTACAGGATCAAATCCGAAGACTTAGACGCGAGCATGACGGGAAAATATTTAGGCGACTGGATTTTGTACGTCATCAAACGCGATTCCCGAAACGTTTTATTGCTCGATTATGAGGCAATTGTTCAGACGATAAGCCCGCAATTAGTAATTCAGCATTCAGGAGACCCGAATAAAGCCGTCTCAATGATGGAAGGCGTTGGACATCCCGGCGATTATCATATTATTGTTGCTGAGGACAGCCCGTTAATCCGTAAGCAGGTTGAAGATGCTTTGATGGCAAGCGGTTTCACTGATTTGCATATTTGCCCGGACGGAAAAGTTGCTTATGATGCAATTGTAGGCGGCGGAGAAAAATGTGATTTGCTGATTACAGACGTTGAGATGCCCAGGCTCGACGGCCTGACTTTGACGCGAAGAATTAAGGAAAATCCTGACACTAAAAATATTCCGGTTATAGTCTTCTCGTCGATTATGGCCAATGACATCAAGAATAAAGCCGCTTCGGTCGGAGCAAATTATCAGGTTACGAAGCCGGAAATTACTATGCTCGTCGAATGCGTCGTTAAAGTTATTCGTGAGAAACAGCAGCATGAAACGGAGGCTTCAGCTTAGATTTGATACTGCCGTTTTGGAACTCTGAGCTTTACGTTGAAATTTCCTCATGGTTCCCCTTTGGGAAGGATTATAATCCCGTTTCCGTGAACAGATTTTACAATGGAACTTTAGCGAGCATTGCCGGTTCATGCTTGGACTTAGACAGTGAATTTTTATTTATGGCCTCGCCTTCAATTGGATGCGTTGGGAATTTGCCGCGTGAAAACTTCTTCAAATTTTCGCCGGACAGCGTGCTTAATCTCGGTTTCCTGATGATTTTAGGCTTCTCCGAAAAAATTGAACGTGCTGTAACTCTGTCGCTCGCTAAACTTCCTTCAGCTCAAGAACTTTTTGCCGGGATTACGTCGTGCGCAATCTGGAGCAAGGATGTTTACAAAGGAACGGTTAAGGTTATTGCGATTGCCAGCGAAGCCCCATTTTTCGACTGTACGGATTTTCTTGAGGGATTTGCGGGCGTTCTTGAAAGCGTAAAGAAAGTTATGAACTCTTCGGATTATGCTTTTTACGCTGAGAAATTCGGATATGACAGGTTTTTTATTCACTGGGAAAATTCAAGGCCCTATGATTTGCGTATTACTCAAATTATATCTGAGTTTGAATATGACGACACAAAAAATTTAGTCGGCGGAAGTCCGAGCATGGATTTTCCTCCGTTTATGGGAATGGTTATGACAAATAGGAATGAGGAGAATTAATATTTTCCGGATTTATTTTACGTCTATATTTTGATATTTATATGGAAATTTAATCGAGGTCGAAATTTTATATCAACTTGTAAAGCCCATCGGTGATAATTTTACTGAAGTGCTTCATGAGTGATTAATTGTGTTATGGAAAGGAGAATTAATTACTTTGGCTAAGAGAAAAAAGAAGAGTGAACCTGAACTTACAGAAGAAAAATTTGTCGCTGCCGCTGAAGCTGATTTTGCAGATGATGACCTTGCTGATGATAAAACTTCCGGAGGCGTTCAAGATTTATTAGACGAGGGACGAGACAGGGGATATGTTACGAACGACGATATAGAGCATCATATTCCTGTGGAGAACTGGGACGCTGACACTCTCGACAGCATATTTACGAACTTGCAGGAGATGGGAATTGACGTTGTCGACAAGGCCAATATCGGAAAAATTCCAGCTCCGACGGACACTCGCGAAGAGTTTATCCCGACGCTTGAGAGTGAAATGGGAAAACTTGACGACATCCCATTAACTGACCCCGTGAGAATGTATTTGCGTGAAATCGGCAAAGTTTCATTGTTGACGGCGGCTGAAGAGGTCGAACTCGCTAAAAAAATGGAAGAGGGCGACGAGGAAGCTAAGAAAAAGTTAATCGATGCGAATTTAAGGCTCGTCGTCAGTATCGCTAAAAAATACATTGGACGCGGTATGTTATTCTTAGACTTAATTCAAGAGGGAAATTTAGGGTTAATCCGTGCTGTTGAAAAATTCGATTACCGCAGGGGCTTCAAGTTCAGCACATATGCTACATGGTGGATTAGACAGGCAATAACCCGCGCGATTGCTGACCAGGCAAGGACAATAAGAGTTCCTGTTCACATGGTCGAGACGATTAACAAGATGGTACGAGTTTCAAGATTACTCGTTCAGGACTTAGGACGAGAGCCGACCGACGAGGAAATTGCGCAGAAGATGAACATTGAGCCGTCGCGTGTTGAGGAAATCCGGAGAATTTCACAGTTGCCCGTCTCGCTCGAAACCCCAATAGGCGAAGAAGAGGACAGCCAGCTTGGAGACTTCATCGAGGACCACGATTTACCAAGCCCAGACGAAGCCGCCGCAGGTCATTTACTTCATGAACAGATTGAAGAGATGTTGAGCACGCTTTCAGACCGGGAACGTGAGGTTCTGCATTATCGATTTGGACTTGAGGACGGACATTCATACACTCTTGAAGAGGTCGGGAAAAAGTTTAACGTTACACGCGAGAGAATTAGACAGATTGAGGCTAAAGCACTTCGGAAATTACGACAGCCCAGCAAGAGACTAAAAGATTTTCTGGACTAAGGCGATGGCTAATAAATTCGTTAAAACCGTAAAAAATGCACGAAGAGGAGTAAATTTTGCGAAGAAGCATCATCTAAGGCTTGTTTATGTAATTCTAACTTTCTTGGGCCTGTTGATGGTGAGTGCTATGCTCGTATGGTGGCAGGAGAAAAATTTTCAGGGCTCATACTTGGATTCACTTTGGAGCGTAATGTTCACTTTGATTGGACAAGGTGAGTTCGCTTCGTATCCTCATACTTTCGGCGGAAAATTGTTAGTGTTCTTCCTGTCAATATTCGGCGTAGCTTTGTTCGGTGTGGTCTTTGCTGAGGTAATGCAGAGAATTATTAACAGCAAGATAAAAATGATTTTAGGGGAGATGATGGGCATAAATAACTGCAAGTTTGAAGGACACGTGATAATTTGCGGCTGGAACGGTCGCGGCCCTTACTTAATCCGCGAGTTAATTGCTTCCGGCCGTCAAGTTGCATTAATAGCTAAGGAGAGACCGAGCGACTTACACGGAGATATATTCTTTATTCAGGGTAATCCGTCGGAACGTGAGGCTTTAGTCAGAGCTGGGATTGAGAAGGCACAAGGAGCTATTATTCTCGGCGACCCGAATTTTGGCAGTGATGACTCGCATACGATTTTGACGAGTTTAGCTGTTGAAGCCGCCGCGCCTGATGTCTACACGGTTGTTGAACTTCATGACCCGGAGAATGAGAGATACGCGAGATATGCTCATGTTGACGATATTTTATACACAGACAGCTTGATTGCTGATATTGCCGCGATGTGTACGCATAATGAGGGAATTTCGGCGTTCATCCGGGATATTTTATCAACAGCAGATGAAGGACACAGCTTTGCTTCGTTCGATGTTCCGAGTGAATATCGGGGTAAGAAAATTTCTGACTTGTTCGAGTATTGCCGACGGGAAAAAACACTTCCCATTGGAATATTAACTCCGCCTGATGTTCCGGAAAAAGTCCCCGTGTCTGAATGGATCTCAACGGTTAATCCTGACAACGATAGAGTAATCACGCTTCCGATGAAAGTTGTGTGTATCGTGAAGGATAACTACACTGAGGGAAAATAATTAATTATCCATAATGTTAATGCTGACTACGTTACGTGAGTCGTGATGGGATAATTAAAACTGAGGAAAAATAACAAATTCCCGTTATGATGAAGCTGTTTACACTGAGAAGAGACGAGGGGAGCCGAAAACTCCCCCATTTTTTACGCACGCCAAAGTTCAAATTGCAAAAGTTTATCCGTCATGAAGTCGTCAAGCCTGGATAAAATCATCTCGTTAATCTCGTCAGGAATTCCGTAAAACCCTTCAGCTATCGAACACGTTATCGCCGTAAGTGTATCACTATCGCCGCTGAGTGAAACCGCACATCTCGCGCAGTCCTCGAAACTTTCACCCTCAAGAAATGCTGTAATTGCTTCTGGTACAGTTTGCTGGCAGCTCTCAACGTGATAATAATTCGGCCTGATTTCATCAAGAGTTCGTGTTAGGTCATAATTATATTTCGTTGTGATGTAATCTTTAATATCCTGCTTGGTTTTCCCTGTTCGTGCTAGGAATATTGCCGCCGCTGTAGCTTGTGCGCCTTTGATGCCCTCAGGGTGATTGTGAGATACACTCGCGCTGAGTTCCGCTAATCTTTCCGTTATCTCTAAGTCGTCGAATGCCCACGCAACCGGAGATACTCTCATTGCTGAACCGTTGCCGAAACTGTTATATGGCATGGGCTTTGAACGAGCGAGCCAGTACATAAATCTTGCTCCGTAACCTGCATAAGGATATTTTTCCGCGAACTCACGCATTGACTTTATCAAGTTAGCCTCGAAAACTTCTTCGGTCTTCTCGTTAATACAGCTAAAATCGCCGCGCTTCGGAAATGTCTTCATTAACGCGTCGGCTACGGCCAATGTCAGAACGCTATCATCAGTAAACATGGAATATTCATTGACTAACGGGAAATTTTTACTGTGTGCAATATCCCGAAATCTGTCAAACTCGTACGGACTTCCGATTACGTCTCCTGCTATTGCTCCTAACATTGTGTCTCCTTCCATAAAGTTATGATGTGTAAAATGCTGTTATGCTCGTGTGTGTTTTATCCTGTAATGAGCAAATTTACTTCTTCAGCGGATTTTTATGTACGAGAAAAATTTACGCCTCACTCATTCAAACAGTTCTATACGTTATAAATGTCAAGCTAATTTTATTCCCCGAACGGCTTTACACCTTCAACAGCCTCTGCTGGCTCAATACGTTTATCATCTTTGTCTATGTCAAGTAGAATGTATTTATTATTGCCCATTCCCAGCTCCTTCATATAAGAAAGCTGACGATGACCATGACGGCTTTCAATGCGTTCGGCTAAAGCATGACGGAATTTTTCTGGCAGAGCATAAACCAAATCTACAGAAGCGCTGTCAATCGCGAGAATATCAAGTGAAGCGAGAATGCCGATGTTCGGAGTTACAACGGGTTCTGCGTAAATTCCTTCACAGTCGCACGAGACCGACATATTGCGTAAAACGTTGATAAAGGCGATATTCGGCGCGAAATAATCAACCGTTGCTTTCGCGGACTCCATCATTCGCTCCATAAATTCCTCTTCGACGATGTCCCATTGATTTGGCTGGCCCGGTGTCGTGTGTATCATCGCTTTACCAATTCTGCCGTCCGCACAGCCTATGCCGATATTTTTTCCCGAACCGCCGAAGCCTCCCATTGCGTGGCCCTTGAAGTGTGTCAAGACTAAAAGCGAGTCATAATTCAGCATGTCAACGCCGACAGACATATTCGTGAAATATTTTCCGCCTTTAACGGGGATTAATGCCGTTCCGCGTTCGTCCATAATGTCAACGTTCGCAAATTCCGTCCAACCGTTAACTTTCAATGTCTCGCGGTGCTGTTCTGTCGTGTAACGTCCGCCCTCGTAATATGCGTTTGTCTCTACTATGTGTGAAGTCGGGAGTTCCTGAGTGATTAAATCCTTTACCCATTCGCGAGGAATTATGTTCGGCCCCTTAGGTTCGCCGGTGTGAAGTTTTATTGCAACTTTTCCCGTTAAATGCTCGTTGATGCGTGAATAAATCTTGCGTAATCCCTCCGATGTAAGCTCACGCGTGAAATATACGATTGATTCGTTTCCTGTTCGTTCTGAATATGGAATGTATTTTTCGCCTGATGTCATTAAAAAATTTCTCCTTTGCTTCGTGAATAAAATATTGTAGCATGAGTTGAGAAATATATCTGTTCATGTAATTATGCAGTGTCTTCCGGGAGCTGCAAATCGAACTCACGAATAATTTTTTCACTTACATAGAAATTAAGGCTAATTTATCGTATAAGTCCTTGCAGTGAAGCCTAATCTTTCTTTACTGAAGCTAACTCAACATCAATTAATCTTCACTAATATTTTTTCTCAGATGATTAATATGTGAACAATTTATGCGCGCTTGAGGAGATTCGAACTCCTGACCTTCGGCTCCGGAGGCCGACACTCTATCCGCTGAGCTACAAGCGCAAACGCGTAAATTATATCATGAAAATAATATGCTATAATTCTTGAAATTTCCATAGAAAGGATGTTGACACAGTGCAAATTTTGCCGCATAATTGTTCACAACACAACACAACACTCTTATTGTCAAAAATTTCCTGGCCTAATTAGTCTTTTCCGTCGGCCTCATAAAGGAGATGCTTTGTGATGGCCGGAGCAAATTATTATAACGCAAAATATTTCGACTGGCAGCAGGGCATAGGTGCTTTCGGCGGTTGGGCAAATCTTCCAATGTTCTGGGATTATATTTCACCAGAAGATAAAGTTTTGGATTTCGGCGGTGGCGGAGGCTATACAATCTCTAATCTCAAGTGTGCGCAGAAAAAAATTGTCGAGATTAACGATGTCGCTCGTGAAAATGCAATTTCTCTCGGAGTTGAAGCGCATAAATTTACGTCTGAAGTTCCGGATGAATGGGCTGATGTAATTATCTCCAACAATGCGCTTGAACACGTTGATTTACCGTTGAAGGAGTTGCAGGAGCTTTATAGGGTATTACGTAAGGGCGGAAAAATTGTTTTTGTCGTTCCGTGCGAGAGTTTCACATACGCGTACAAGCCGAATGATATTAACCAGCATTTACACAGCTGGAGCCCCATGTGCATCGGTAATCTCTTTACTCGTGCAGGTTTTCACGTCATCGAGAGCAAGCCTTATCGTCATAAATGGCCGCCTCATTATAAATTTATCTCGAAGTTCGGACGCGGGATATTCGATTTATGCGCCAGGATTTACGCACGAATTGAAGACACTTGGACGCAAGTTAGAGTTGTCGCGGAAAAATTATAAAGTTAAAGCCCTTCCTTGATTGTAACGGGAGGGGCTTATTTTTATGTTCATTCGCAATTTCGGGAAAATAGTTTATCAGCACAAAGCCGCAAACGAATATTTTAATACTCAATAGAAAACGTTATAACAAGCCTTGCGCTATTCTCGAAAAATAATTTATCATAGGTTCAGCATAAAGCCCATAAACAAACGCTCCTATCGCTAAAACTCCCAACGGTAAAAGCATCTGTGAACCCGGATCTTTCACTCCCATGTTAGCCGTCTTGAAGTCAAAATTTTTGCCGGGCATGATGAAGATTGAGAATATCGAGAAAACATAAAGCACCGTCAACACTGCAGAAATCATCAACATTGCTATTCCCGCGTGTCCTAATGGTGAACTCGCCGCGCTCGCTGTTCCTAACTGCCATTTTCCCATAAATCCAGCCGACGGAGGAAGTCCGCACAACGCCAAGCCCGAAATTAATAATGCTAGTGAAGTCTTCGGCATTCCTAAGCCTAAGCCTCGCATGTCAAATATATATTCCCGCTTAGTTTGGCATAAAACAGCTCCGGCACAGAAGAACAAATTTATCTTCATAACGGCGTGGCCCCCCATATGCGTTAAGGCTCCGACTAATCCGTCAGGCGTAAGCAATAACACTCCAACTAAAATATACGAAAGCTGACTTATCGTTGAGTATGCAAATCGGCGTTTTAAGTGCTGAGTTGCCAGTGCCATTGATGAACCGTAAACTATCGTAATGCATGCCATAGCAAAAGCCGCGTATTGTGCCCAAGTTCCCGATAAAGTTTCAGGCTCGTAAACATACCAAGTCAGCCTTATAATCGCGAAAATTCCGGCCTTAACTACAGCTACTGCATGCAATAACGCCGTTACTGGTGTCGGAGCGACTGATGCAGAAGGTAACCACCCATGAAACGGGAAAATTGCCGCCTTAACTCCAAATCCCAAGAAGCCCAAAAACCACGTCCATAGTAAAATTTGACTGGGTTCATTCGGCCACACTCCGAGTGTTCCGCCAAGTGTGAAAAACTCTCCGCCGCCCTGAGACATCGTATAAGTCAACGCAATAAACGCACATGCCGCGCCTCCAACTGAATATATCAAATACTTTCGTCCCGCATATCTCGCTCGTCCGTCCATCTCATGCATAACTAGGGGTAATGTCGTTAAGGTCATGACCTCGTAGAATAAATAAAGTGTTAATAAATTCGACGATAAGGCAATCCCGGCGACTACCCCGAATGTTAAGACAAACCAGCCGAAAAATGAAGTTTCCCGGTGTTCATGGCTCATGTACTCGAAAGCATATAAAGTTGTAAGCGGCCATAAGACAGCAATTAACAACGCAAAGACTGTGCCTAGACCGTCAAGCCTCAATGCAAACGAAGCTCGCTCGGACATTCTGAATAACGTAAAAGTATTCTGGGGCGGGTAATTTACGAGCAGGATTATTATTAACGAGTTGAGAAGGACAGAACACTCTATGAAGATATTGCGGGCTTTCTTGTCGGGAAAATTTATCGCGGGGATTAGTAATGCTGACAACGCGGGAATTAATATCGGCAATAATAATAACTTTTCACTCATCATAATTCACTCTCCTTATGAAATTTTCACCCGTTCTCGGTCCGGATGTTCTCCTCCCCAACCTAACGGCGGCATATTCTCAATCCTCATTATGTCCTCAGGTGATAGCGTAATATTTTCACTCATGAGATTTTCTCTCAGGCGTTCAAGAGTTGATGAAGCTCGCGGGATTGGCATAACGTTTTCGGCTAAACAGAATGCTAATGAGATTTGTGCGGGCGTAGCGTGATATTTTTGTGAGAGTTCAAGGATTAATTCATCGTTGAAAATTCGGCCTCGTGCTAAGGGGCTCCATGCTTGCAATACAATATTTCGCTCCTGATAATATCTCAGCGCGAATGCTTGTGTATGTCCGGCGTGAAACTCTAATTGAGCAACTGACGGCTGTACTTTGCAAGTCCTCATAATTTCCTCAGCATGATACGGAAGAAAATTACTCAGTCCCAAAGCCCGGATTTTTCCCTGTGAATATAATTCCTCAAGAACTCGCCATGTCTCTACGTTTAATCCCGTCTGGGGCCAATGAATAAAATATACATCAACGTAATCCGTCCTCAAGTTCTCAAGTGTGCGATTAAAGGCCGAGTTCACATTATCTTTGCCCATGTCTGATTTCCAGAGCTTTGATGCGATTATAAACTCTTCTCGTTTAAGTCCTGAACTCGATATTGCTTGTGCGATTACGTTTTCATTCCCGTATTTTGCGGCTGTGTCGAGATACTTGCATCCGGCGGCGATTGCTCGTGTGATTGCGTCAAGTTCTGCCTTGTAAGTTCCGATACCTATTGCAGGGAGCTTTAGGCCGTTATTCAGCGTAAAAGTTTTCATGAATAATTCCCCCTTTTCAGCCTTAATCAATAGCAAATTGCGTGTAATTTTTCAAGGGATTTTGCATGATATTTTTCACATTGATTTGACAGATTTAATTTTCGGGTATAAAATTTCGGCTCAAATCAATTCAGTAAACATTAATTCAGTAAATAACTTATCGATTAACTTTTCAGAATACAACAGCCGGTTGAGCTGAAACAAACCCAGCCGGCTTGATAACCTCCATATTATTATCTCGCTGAAGGATGAGTGCCGTAATTCACAAATCCAACTTGACCGTCAGCATAGCCCGTTTGTCCGTCCATTTTGAGAATGCACCATTGATGAGCCCATTGATTTTCGTTGACGTGTTCCCAGTTGTAGCCCATGAAGTCAAGAACTCGACCTAATGCTCGCGTTGCTCCTGAACATGTGAAAATTCCCGCGATAAATACTCCGTAAGGTGAGCGGTAAAACTTTTGCTCGTCATTGCCGTAAACTCCGCGCTGACAATATCCCGCAACTATTCGGGCCGCTAAACTTACTTTTTCACGGTCGGTTGTCAATTCACGCTTGCTCTTGACATACTCGGCAATTTCACGTGCAACTTTGTCCGCTTGGTCAGCCTGAGCCTTCGTTAAACCCCGATAATAATTATGCGGGCTCGCTTGTGTCTGCGTTTGAGTTTGAGGCTGAGTTTTGCGCTTAGTCTTCTTCTTGGCGGCTTCAGCTTCAGGACTTGTGATAATTATTGCTATGAGTATTAAACTGGCAATTACTCTTTTCATGGGGATTATTCCTTTCGAGATTTTCTTTCCTAAAAATTGCGGGGATATTTATATTTTATCGCGCGTTTGCAAAAAATACTTAAGTAAATTATGCAATTGTGCGGTGAAATATTTATTATCCTCGAAAAATCGCACAGAGAAAATCTCACGCTCATTTATTCAGGAATGCTTGAACTCGTTCTTTTACGTGTGAACCGTCCGCAAGGCCCTTAGTATGAGACATTACAGCCTTCATGAGTTTTCCCATGTCCTTTGGTGATGCGGCGTTAATTTCCTGAGCTGATTTTGCGATAATCTCATCGAGTTTTTCATCGCTTAACTGTGCGGGTAAATAAGGCTCAAGAATTTTTATCTCGGCGAGTTCAGCTTCAGCACGGTCATTTGCTCCTCCGGCTTTGTATTGTTCGGCTGAATCTTTACGCTGTTTTATGAGGCGGCGGATTACGGCATAAACGTCATCGTCGGTAATCTCGTAGCTTCGTCCTTTGTCGGCCTGCATTTTCTGGAGTTCAGCTTTGAGCATTCGGAGTGTCGAAAGTCTAGGTTCTGAACGTTCCTTCATTGCTTGAGTTAAATC
>JAFTCP010000131.1 GCA_017454625.1 Synergistaceae bacterium | reverse complement strand
GTATCATCGAACTGCGGCGCATTCCCGGCGAAATCATTAATGCTCCGTAATAACGAGTTCACAAGCTCTTCTGGTTCACTGTCAGGCTTCTCATTAAGAACGTCAAGAGTTTTATCAAGTCCGAATTGTTCGCTATCAACGTTGTTAGCTTCAGGAACGCCGTCCGTGTAAAGGAAAATCGTATCTCCAGGCTTCATCGTCAATCTTTCTTCTTTGAGCTTGTTATTCGGCATAAGTCCCAAAGGAGGCGTATGAGCTGATTTATTCACCTCGAACAGCCCGTTTTCAGCTCTAATTATCGGGTATTCATGGCCCGCGTTGACGTAAACAATTTCGCCGGTATTAATATTCATAATTCCGAACCAGAGAGTTACGAACATCATAGCATCGTTTTCATCGCATAACTTTTCGTTGAGGCTCGTAATAATCTCTTTCGGTGAACCGTTGCCGAGAAGTGCCGACGCTTTTAACTCAGTCTTGACCTTCATCATGAATAACGCCGCTGATATTCCCTTGCCTGAAACATCGCCGATTACTAAAGCAATATGTTCATCGTCAAGCATGAAGAAATCGTATAAATCTCCGCCGACATCCTGAGCAGGCTTTAACGTGGCGAACAGCTTAAACTCTTTCTCGTCAGGAAATTCTTTCGGGAGCGCGTCCATCTGAATTGAAGCAGCAAGTGAGAGTTCTGAAGCAATTTTCGCCTTCTCAGCTGAGAGTTCGGCCGTCTCGTTCGTATAATGCTCAAGCTCTACGGCCAATGACGAAAAATCATCAGCGAGCCTGCCTATTTCATTTTGAGATTTTATCGTCTGAAGAGAATTAACAGCGTTTGAACTGTCCTTCTCAGTCGTGTATTTCCTGACATATTCCTGAATTTTTAACAGCGGCTTCAATATTTGCAAGTTAAGACCTGAGAATAAAGTCATACCCAGAAAAACAAAACATAAAACGTTTATCAGCACGATACGCCATACACCGGAAAATATAGACTTCTTCAAATCACTTTCCCAGAATTGCACTGTAATACTCGCAATAACCTTACCGTTTTCTCTGAGAAGAGTATGACCAACAACAAATTCTTCTCTCTTACCAGTACGGGAATACGGATCAACGCTAAATCTTTCGAATTTCGAACTTTCTCCTTCTGACGCATACAGCTCCATAAGCAGCGGATGTTTTGACATATTATGAGGAAATATCTCACCGAGATAAACGTCGTTTTCTTGATCAGAAGTATCAGAATATTCATCATTATAATAATATACAAAGGAATCTTTCGTTAAATGTTTGACTATATATATGCTGTATACTTTCATATTCTCCCTTAATGCGTCTAAGTCAACGAGCATTTCCCGGTAGCATAACTCGGCGAATAATTTTTGATGTTCGGGGGAAAGTGAATTGGCCTGTTCGGACGAAACTTTTTTTATGTCCGCAAGAATTTCTGAGGGAAGCCCGCTGTATTTTTCCCAGTAAGTTGACTTTCTGGAGACATCGAGAGTTTCATAATTTTCCTGCCAGTAATCAAGAAGCCATGAAATTGATGAATATCTCTGCACTATGTCCTTAGCAAAAAGTTTTGTGTTATCCGTAAGATTTTGCAGCTCGGAAACGAAGTATTTTGTAAATTCATGATAAGTCATCACGCCGTTAATGATTATGAATAAAGTGAATAATATAAAACTGAATAACACTACCTGACGCAGAATGTTTTTGTTTTTGGGCTTACCGGCTGTTTCTTTTATGCTAGACATTGAAACTTTCACTCCTGAATTTATTTTTTGATTGAGCTTATTATATCTATGTTAATATTATTTTTATTCACTAATTTTATATCTTCTTAAGGAGGACACATGAAGAATTTTTTGCGTCAATTTTTTGCTCACGTTATCACAATCATCAAAGAGGACTGGAAGGCCGTAGCCGTCGTAATTATAGCAAGCTCAATTCAAGCCTTCGCGGTAAATTATTTCACGCTTCACTACAGATTTCCAGACTTGGGAGTGTCCGGTATCGCTGTATTGACTAATTACATGTTCGGAATATCGCCTAACTGGGTAATCTTAACGGGAAATTTTTTACTCGTATTATGGGCCTGGCGTGATTTGAACGTTCGTTTTCTCGCGTTAACTCTCGTAGCAATTTTCACGTTCTCAACGATGCTCTCAGTCTTTGCGCTTTATCCTCTGCCTCTTCCTGAAGATAAATTCATGGCGACGGTCATAACGGGCTTAATGAAGGGAGCTGCAGGCGGCTTATTGTTCAACGTTGGAGGCTCAGGCGGAGGAACTGACATTTTAGGCGCGGCATTAAGACGAAGATACGGAATTGAAATCGGACGCTTCACAATCTTTATCAACTTTTTCATTCTCGGCTTATCAATCGGAGTTGTCGGGCTTGAAGCAGTCGTTTATGGAGCAGTCGGCCTTTACGTCAACGGAGTAACTCTCGACAACGTAACAAAGAGCTTCGACAAACGCAAACAGGCGATAATCATTACAAACATTCCCGATGAAGTCAGCAAGTTCATTAACTCGATGCATAAAGGAGTTACACGCCTCGAAGGTAAAGGAGGCTACACAGGACAAACCCGCCCGGTCTTAATCACTCTGCTTGAACCGAGACAAGTTGTATTGCTCAAGAGATTTCTCAAGGAACACGACGATAAAGCCTTCGTATCAATCTGTGATGCCGCCGAAGTTCTAGGTCAGGGCTTCAAAAGTTGGAGATCTCTGTAAAAATATGTGAGTCTTGGCATGAGTTTATCAATTGTCGCATAAGTTTTACGTCTGCAAGAGTTGAAAGCCGCTGTAAATTTATGTGTGGGAAATGGGCGTAAGACGCGTAGGATTATGGGCATGATAAAAATCCCATGTTAAGACTTCAAGCGTTTGCGTTCATTGTAAAATATAATTATCAAAGGAGCTGTTAATAAAATTATGAGTGATTTAATTTCCATAGCAAGCATGCTCGACGAAGACAAGCGGGCATCATTACAAAATTTTTCTGAGAATTTACCGCAAAATTCCCAGAAATTGCCAACAGAAGCCCCCAGATCTAAACGGGATATAGTTTCAAGAGTTGCATATTTAATCGGCATTGATGACAAATATTTTGGAATTGGCATACCTGAGAACATGAACCCTCATTTTTATCGAAGCGTTTATGACGAACTCAACCAGGACAAAGAAGCTAGAATTGTACGGCATCTATGCATATTACGAACGAAAATTCAGCGAAACTTCCGGGCAATCTTCACAGAAATGAACTCAGACATAAAAAATATCGATGCAATCCCTGATTTAGTCCCTCAAGAATCCCTGCAATCACTTGAACGCGACGGAATTTCATTTGTGAGAGCCAAACGAAGACTTGAAGATTATATCGTTGATGTCCATAATTACTTGCTGCCTCACGTTCCGAACTGCCAAAAATTTATGCCTGACTGGATAAAATGGTTCTATATCAAAAATTTATTCTTCATTAACAAGGGCAACACAGTAGACGGAAACAAGGAAGCCGCGAGATTATACAACGAGTTCCGGGATTTATTCCCATATCAGGCATATATCAACTGGTACCCAGATGAGGGCGACGGAAATATTTTACGCGACGACGCTAAATTTCTGCCGTTATTATACGAACACAATCACGATAGATTTTACGACATGAGCAAAGTTACGGACGCAGGAGATGCCGCGATGAATGACCCTGAAGAATTTTTTGCTAAAGCCTCGCGGGTCTTCGTTGCTATTGACTGTGAGAACGCTGACCCTTGCAAAGTTATAGGCATAATGAAGGATTTTGATGCTCGCGGACTTCTTGACAAGATAACCAAAATTTTGCTGGTTGACGATGAGCATACTTCTTCACAGTGGCGCGCTCTTCGACGAAACGAGAAACTACCGCTTGAATATTACATGACTGACAGGGTTAAAGATGAAAAATCTGCGGTTGACGTAGCTATGACGATAAAATTTTACCGTGAAATCGCTCAGGCTCAAGCCGAAGGGAACCCTATAGATTCAGCCGTGATAATTTCAAGCGATTGTGATTTTTGGCCGTTGATTGAGCTTACTCCGGAGGTGAAATTTCTTGTGATGCTTGAATATGATAATTGTTCTCAGGCATATTATCAGAGATTGCAGAATAATGATATTCCATTTTTCTATATTGATGAGTTCTTCATGTCTGGAAATGTTGAGCTTAAGACGGAAGTCGTTTTGCAGGAAGTTATACGCGAGATTGAAGATAATCATTTGAGCAAGCTGAATTTATTTTCCGTGATTAATCGGGCATTGCTGAAACTTGATTTAAAGATGACTGAAGCAGAAATTACGCAATTCCTGGAAAAATATATTACGGTTATGAGTATCGGCTTTGCGAAGAATGGGAGCGCGGTACTTCAGAATAAGCCGACATTGAAATATTAAACATTGGCCCCTCTGATAATTAAACGGAGGGGTTAATTTTTTCGAGCCAGTCAGAAAATTTCATAATTGGCCTGTAACCTGTGAGAGCTTCAAATTTTTCCGAGTTAAAAACTGTATGACCGCTTTCAATTTTCCCCGCAATTTCAGGATAAGGCACGAACTCAACTTTTACGCCGAATTTTCCCGCAATTAATTCCGCCATCTCACGAAGCGTATAACTTTCACCGCCGATGTTGAACACGTCATTAACGCATTCTTCACATTCAGCTCCGGAAATCATAGCATCACATAAATCGCCGATATAAGTTAACGTTCTTGAAATTTCACCGTCCCCGTAAAGCGTAATATTCTCACGTGATTTTGCGCGCTTAAGCATGAACTCAGCCGTCCCGTATGAAAATGCTCCGGATATAATTGTCCCGTAAGGTATGCAAATCCTCAGGATTAAATATTTCACGTTGAAGACTTCATGATAAATCCGCAAATAATTCTCACACACAAATTTATTCACGGCGTAAATCGTCTTGAGCGTTCCCGTTTCGTTTTCATGAGCATTAATATTGTCGCTGTAAATTAACCTCGTTGACGGGAAAATTAACTTTGCATGAGATTTCTGCTTTCTATATTCGTTCAGGACGTGCAATAATGCCTTTTCGTTGACATCAATAAATTCATCAGGTTTCTCGAAGCCTTCAGCTGTCCCGGTCCTGCCGGTGAACATGAAAATTATATCTGCGTTCATGTCAATTTTTTCCGCGTTTGAGACAACATTAACTTGTTCATAATTCTTCAGGCCGTCAATATGACTTTCTGAATGCCCGTAAAGTTTAAGCTCAAATCTCTGTGTCTCGTTCAGCCTGTAAATCAAATTCCTAGCTATGAAGCTGTTTGCTCCGATTACGACAATTTTATTCATCTTCGGCCTTCTTTCTGAATTTTTCCACAAGTTCAGCCTGCTGGATTATGTCTGAATAATTTTTGCGCCGAGCATTTTCGTCGTTAATGCACAAAATAAATTGCTCGATTGACTTTTTGAACGCGTCATCAGCCGGAAGTTTTCGAGTTTCACCGTTAATTATGACCTCAGGGACGAAGCCCGCCGGTGCTGTTAATATTCTTCCAGTTGATAAAGTTCCTTTGCTTCCCCAAATTTCAAGCTCGCATTTATAATCATTATCCATCCCGAAAGAGATTTGCGCGGTCAAGCCTTCATCATTGCATAAAGCTCCTGAACCGAACATGTCAACTTCGAAGCCGGAAATATAATTTAACTTGGCATATAAAATTTTCGCGCTCTCACCAAGCATAAACGAAGCGTATTTTATCGTGTAACCTCCTGCGTCATTCAAGGCTCCGCCTCCGAGAGATTTTACGTATCTGAAATCATTTGCAGCCCTCATAGGAAATCCGAAGCGTATTCGTATCAATCTTACTTCGCCAATTTCTCCCGAAGCGATAATTTCATTCACGGCTTGAACTTGAGCATGATAAACGAACATATAATTTTCATGAAGAGCTAATTTTTTTTCTCCGGCCAATTCTGAGAGTTCATGAGCATTTTCGAGACTTAACACAGCGGGCTTCTCAATCAGGACGTGTTTATTATGAATGAGAGCGTTTCGAGCAAATTTATAGTGAAGCGCAGGAGGCAGAGGAATATATAACGCGTCAACTTCGTTTGAGCAAATTAATTCTTCGTAACTGTGAAAGACTTTTCCGCCGAAGTTCTCAACGAAATTTTCAGCCTTGAGATTTTCCCGCCTAAGCATCTCATCTTGAACGCTTTTCTCCGGCATATTTTCCCCGTAACGTTCGGATAACGAGTTCAAAGCCAAGCCGACATATTCAGCATCATCAATCAACTTCAACGCAGGCAGGAA
This sequence comes from Synergistaceae bacterium, assembly GCA_017454625.1. Taxonomy (GTDB): domain Bacteria; phylum Synergistota; class Synergistia; order Synergistales; family Aminobacteriaceae; genus JAFUXM01. Next base: position 15,963 of record JAFTCP010000131.1, on the reverse strand, counting down.
CCTTCTAAACGCGATTTCAGAGGGGCTTATCACGCCAATTTTGATTTTTTCCATGTAAAATTATTCCCCTTCCTCTAAATATTAATCAACGATAATAAATTACGAAGCTGGATATTCAGGCAATTATTCATTTGAACCATGTAATTTAGCGTGCTGAAGTTCACCCACAAATAACCCTCCGGCAATTTTTCGAGTTCGCCGTCGTCGAGAGTGAGCAAAATATTTCTGTTCTGTTCGTGATAAAATCTTCCTCCCTCTTCTGATAAAAGCACGTCTAAAGCAATTCCCTTTTTCGTCCTGAGATGAGAGCGCAGGCATTTATCAACTGAATTATCAAGGGCTTCTGTGTGCGTAGGCTCCCACTGAACGGACGGGCCGAGTTCGATTTTGTCAAACGTTCCGATCTCAGGCTTAAGATGAACGAGAAACTTTTTCACGCCTTCAATATTCTTCATGACCAGCGCAAAAGTCGCAATCCCTGACGCTTTAAATAACGGTTGAATCCAATGTTGAACTTCGCGGCCTGATATTTCAATGTCGTAATAATGAACCGAGAAATCTGCGGGCTTCTTGCAATAAATTCCGAACTCGTCAATTTTCCATTCCGTTAATTGATTGAGAGGGACGGGCGAAATTGTTACGTCCTTGAACATCTTGTAATCATTAATTTTCTGGAAGACAGCGGGAAATTCCTTTTGCGGGTCAGTCAAGAACGCGGAAGTATATAGCGGCTCATCACGGAATAAATTTTTTACAGCTCCATTATCTCCCAAGTAAAACGGAAGCCCAGATAAAACTGTGCGTGTGTCCATATTCACGAGATTATTAATCTTCATGAGGCGTTTAATCTGTCCGAGCGTCATCCATTTGAAATTGGCCAGAACGTTAATATCCTCATCGACATTAATTATCATGTTTCTGTTGCGCTTCCTGTAAAATCTTGAAGATTGCTCGGATTGAACTTGATCGTAAATTACGTTATATTTCGCGGAGTTCTCGAAGTATTCAAGATATGCCGGGAATTTTCCGCCGTGAGCGCGTGTAAAGTTGCTTTTTGTCGCCTGTAAAGTCGGGGAAATCTGGACGCAATTAACATTTCCGGGCTCGATTTTAGCTTGCATTAGGAAGTGTAAAACTCCGTGAATTTTTCTGCAAATAATTCCAAGATAACCAGTTTCAGGCTGAACAATCACGGGCTGTTCACCGATAAATTCTCCGTCCTCGAAGTGCCGCATTCCGATAATCGAGAAAAAACTCCGCTTCCTGTTGAGGACTTCTCCCCTGTAATCATCGTAAAACCAAAAATCGCTGTCGTAAATGCTGCATTCCCGAATATTTACATAAGTCGACTTGTTCAACCCGTCAATCCAGCTTAAAATTTCGCCGGTCGAATTAATTTTGCTGTCCTCAGTGAGCCATGAAGTTATAATATCTTCAGTGCTAATCATTTTTCTCACCGTCAAGAATTTTCTCACTCAGAATTTCTTTCACGACATATTGAGGCGTTGAGTTTATGCATAAATAAATCCTGCCGACGTATTCGCCGATTAATCCGAGCGATAAGAGAGTTAAGCCTCCGATTATTAGCATGACGGACATCAATGAGCTGTAACCTGCGGCAATTTCAGGATGTAAAATTTTGTGAATGACCGTGTAAATAACTCCTCCGAAGCCCAAGATTGAGAATAAAGCACCGACAGCCGAAGAAATTCTCAAGGGTTTAACGGAAAAAGCCGTAAAGCCGTTCATCCAAAGCCCTAAAAGTTTTGTGAAAGTATAGCCGCTTTTGCCTTGTTGTCTTTCTCTGTGATGAATTTGAACGTTCGCAATATTTCGTGTCGTCCTGAGGATTAAGCCCCAAATGTAAGGAAAAGGATTATTGCACTTGCAAATTTCTTTGATGATAAATTTCTTGGCGATAAAGTAACTCGTGAGATGAATATTTTTCGGTTTGCCGAGAAGAGCTGTGAGCATAAAATTATTTACGGCGGTCCCGAACTTGCGGAAAAGGTTATCATGCCTCACTTCATACATTCCGTAAACAACATCATACCCCCCCCCCTTACGGTAATTTTACTGAGTAATTTAAACACTTCATCTACTGGAGTTTGTCCGTCGTCGTCAATCGTAACAACGTAATCTCCCGTGCAAATATTATAGCCTGCCATTAAAGCCGAATGCTGGCCGAAATTTTTCGCAAGATTTATTGCTTTGACGCGTGAGGGGTCTGCGTTATGAAGAGCTGAAATTTTTTCCCAGACGTTATCGGGCGAACAGTCATTCACTAAAATTGTCTCGTAATCATATTCAGGATGGGAGGCCATAAGAGAATTAATTTCACCCGCAACGCTTTCAATTGTGTATTCGGATTTGTAACAGGGAATTACGAACGATAATTTTTCCATGTTTCACCTCAAAAATTTTTGCTTAATGATAAACTTACGATAAAATTTATACAAGCTGAAATCACAACTAAACGAAAGGAAGAAGATTATCAATGAGCAGGAAAATTCTAGTAGTCTCAGGCCACACGGATTTGAAAAATAATTCTTTCGCCAACAAAATTATTCTTGAACGCCTGAATGAAATTATGCCTGAAGCCGAGTATTTATATTTGGACTCGGAATATCCCGACTTCAAATTTGACGTTGAAAAGGAACAGGAAAGATTACGTGCGGCTGATATTATTGTGCTACAATTCCCGTTTTTCTGGTACGGCGTGCCCTCGTTAATGCATAAATGGATGGAAGACGTTTTTGTTCATGGATTTTCTCACGGCTCAAAGGGAAAAGCATTAGTAGGCAAGAAATTATTGCTGTCGTTCACGTCTGGCGCTCCAGAAGAAATGTATCAAGCCGGAGGACCTCAAGGCTACCCAGTTGATGACTTCATTATCCCGTTAAAGCAGTTCGCGAAGGCTTGCAGTATGGAATTTGCAGGATACATTTACAGCGGCGGATTGTCTTACGCGAGCAGACACGACGACGAGAAATTAAAGCAGATGAGAGAGAAGGCATTATTACACGCCGAAAAAGTCAGCGAGAAAATCAGAAGCCTGTAAAATTTCAATCCCCCTTGTCAAAACGGCATGGGGGAGTTTTTCTCATTTTGGGTAAACATGAGGAGAAATTCATCCCTTCTCAACATGAAAATTCTGTAAAAATCTCATTGATGGCAATTATTATTTCTTCACAGCCTCACAAGTTACATCAAACGTGTATTTATCTTCTGGGTAAGTTTCGTCAAAATTCATTCCCTCAAATCTAATCTCAGCCGTCTTGGAACTCTTTAACATAACCGTAATTTTGTCCTCGCCGTTGAGATATTCGCTCGTGAATATCCATTTGTCAGAGCTCTCACGTTTAACGTCATAAGGAACGGCATATTCCCAAGTCCTTTGATTAAGAATATTCCCGCGTGTGTCTACGATTGTGCACTTGTAAATTATGTTGGCTGTGCCTTCTCCGGAACTCTCGTAAAATTTCACCTCTTCAATCGTAAACGTGAACTTCTCCGCGATAATCTCAATATCAACTCCAGGCTGTCTTGGATCCACCGCTGTCCCTAATGCATCTGAGACTGACCAGACACCAGTGAGCGAATAAAATCCGGCTTGTTGAGCTGGTGCTTGAGTTTGAGTTTTGGGACGTGAAGACTTTTTTGACTTGGCACATTCGGCAGGACTGCAAGAAATCATAATTATCATGAATAGCACTAAGATTTTACGCATAACAAGTTTTCTCCTTAAAAGACTTTCAAGCTGAATGTATAATTTTATCATGATATTTAGTGTAAAATATTGCGTTGTTCATTCATATTATAAAGTTAAGGCAGGTAAAATAATTTTCATGGCAGCAAAAGATAACTGGCCTTCAGAAAAAATTTCTCCTGATGACCTCCTCAATATGGCCCGTGAAGCCGCAAGACGAGCTTATGTTCCCTATTCGCGCTTTCATGTCGGGGCCGCAATGTTATTCGACAACGACGAAGTAATTCAATCCTGCAACGTCGAGAATGCCTCATATGGTATCACAATCTGCGCAGAACGTGCCGGAGTCGTAATCATGATCTCTCAGGGAAAACGTAACCCCCTAGCAATCGCCGTAGCCGGTTCACATGAAGACAAAGATGATTACTTGAAAGTTGCTTGTCCTCCGTGCGGAGCTTGTCGTCAGGCCCTAATGGAATTTAGCACGAATATGCTCGTCGTTATGGCTTCGAAAGACGGCGCAAAAGTTTACGAGCTCAAAAAGTTATTGCCTCATAATTTCACGCTTGATCCGGATTAAATCATGAAGACAGGAACAGTTACACTCATAGGCAGGCCGAACGTCGGGAAGTCATCGCTTATTAACGCTCTGTTACGAACTCACGCGCTTATAATCTCGCCTAAACCTCAGACGACGAGAAACTCTATACGATGCATTTACAACGACGACGAAGCCCAGATAATTTTTACGGACACGCCGGGACTTTACAGGATTAATAACTCGCGCGACAAGCTCGGAATTTTCTTGAATGATGCGATTGCTGGAGCACTTGAAGATTCTGACGTTGTCTTATGGTTAGTCGATGCTGGAACAAGAAAACTCGCTCAGGACGACTACGAGATTTCCGTTATGCTTCCGAAAGTTCCGGTTATTCTCGTCGCGAGTAAGTCTGACAGGTCTAATCCGGATTTAGCCTTCGCACTCTATGATAATCTCTACAAGTTCGACGCAAAAATCCCAGTCTCAGCAAAACTCAAACGCGGCCTTGACAAACTCATGAACGAGATAATGAAACATATTCCAGAAGGTGAAGCGATTTACGACCCTGATATTCTCATGGACACAACCGAAAAATTCATGGCCAGCGAGATTATTCGTGAAAAAGTCTTGATGCTCCTTCGTGATGAGGTCCCTCATTGCGTGGCCGTCGAGATTGAGGAGTACAAAAGTCCGGAAGAATATCCTGACAGGAAAAAATTATACATTCGCGCGTCATTAATCACAGAGACTGAAGGCCAGAAGAAAATTTTAATCGGCTCCGACGGAAGAATGATAAAGAAAATCGGTGAACTCTCGCGTAAAAGTCTCGAAGAAGTTACGGGAATTCCTGTATATCTTGATTTGTGGGCAAAAGTTGTTCCGGGCTGGAGAAAAAATCAGGCTGCTTTGAAGCGTCTGGGTTATGCGTGAAAATAAAAGCCCTCCCCGTTTTTATCATGAGAAGGGCTGTTTTGAGAAAGGAGTGTTGTATTAATTACTTGATAAATAAATTAGCGTCTTGTCTTGAAAAACTCATCTATGCTGTCCATAATGTCTTTCGGGAGCATAGTTTTCAGCAAATATTTCTCAGGCTTAAACCTCAACACTTCCATGATGCTTCGTTTGTCGCCTTTAGCCGTCAAGAACATTACGGGAATATTGGCCGTGTTCGGGTCTGAACGTATCATCTCGAGAACTTTCGGGCCGTTCACAATTGGCATCTCAAAGTCCAGCAGGATTAAATCAACTTTATTTTTCGCAAGTATCGTGATTGCGTTCATGCCGGAGTTAGCCACGAGAATTTTATAGTGCGTCGATAACAAACTCTTCATTGAGCGCAAAGCCGTAGCGTCATCGTCAACGATTAATATACTCTTAAACTCCTTGAGCTTGTCAACAGCCTCGCTCTCTTTCTGCAAACGCTTTATCAATTCGGCCAAGTCAACAGGACGCGTATACATCTGAGCAACGTAATCCGCTTTCTTGCCGATAACTTCGTCGAGTTCCTCCTGAGTTCCGATTACGAAGAAACGAATTCCCCTGTCCTCGACCAAATCACGAATATAGCCGAGAACGTCAATCATCAAGTTATCTTCGCCCTGAAGGTAAAGTATAAATATTCTCGGAATGTCCTCTTTCTTGTCGTCGCCTGAAGCTCCAGCTTCTTCGCCTCCGTTCTCGCTTTCCTGAGTTAAGAGCGCGGCAACTTCCGGATCAATAGCTCCTTCTTCGTCGCCCTTGTCTTCTTTGAGGAAATTTGAGATCGCCGTAACATCAGGTTTCACCGTCAAGACCTCGAAATCTTGAGCCTTAAGGTGATTAATTATGCCTTCGGAAATGAAGCTGACTTTCTCTGTAATAAATAGTATCTTGCTCATTTTCCCCTTGCCTTCTTTCTATAGTTTATGCCAGCCAATAGGCTTTTTGCACCAGAAATTTTTACGCCCCATGTGAAACTTTTTATGCTAATAATTGACTTCTTTCGTCAATGTAAGTCATGCTTTCTTTGTCAGAATTAGCCGCATGCTATGATAATAACTCTTCAAGTCCTCCCCAGTCCGCGTTTGTTACGCATTCTTTGATTTTCTCGAATTTCTCGCGTTCGGACTCAGGAATTCTGAAATTCTTTGCTTCAGCTATCATGTTATCGATATTGTCTAGGTCAAAATCTGCCGCAAACCCCTTAATCAGCGAATACATCTCGTGCAAGTCCTCAACTGAAATTTCAGGAAGCGACATATCAGGTTCATCATTTTTGCCGAAAACTTTTGCTAACGTCGGCTTATAGCTTCGATAAAGTGAAAGCAATGCGGGTGTTTTCGTCTCAATTTCGTGTAAATCGTTTTTATCGCCGCATGCTTCAAGATATTTCGCGTCCTCAGAGAGTTTTAAGGCTCCGACCAAACGCGCCGCACTCTTCAAAGCATGAACTTTTATCGTGTAATTCTTGATGTCCTTTTCGCGCTCGAAACCTTCAATTTCATCTGCCTTCTTGTCAAGTGAATTATAGAAAATTTCGAGGGCCTGAACAAATGTATCTTCAGTGCCGCAGTTCGTTACGGCTGCATTGTAATCAATTCCAGGAATATTTTTATACGGCGAAGTTTCCTCAGCTTCCGGCTCTTCTTCAACAATATCTGCGTCAATAACTTTTTCGTCCGCAGGCTTTTTCTCTTCTTCGGCGGGAATTTCATCACCCTTAATCACCAAATCAGGCGGAAGATACTCAAGCAAAATTTGTTCAAGTCTCACTGTGTCAACCGGCTTTGAAATGTAATCGCTGAAGCCCTCATCAATATATAACTGCCGCGCTCCCAATACAGCATTGGCCGTTAAAGCGACAACCGGAGTGTTATAGTTCAGGCCGTCGGTCATCTTCTTCATGTTATGGAACGCTTCAATTCCGTCCATGCCGGGCATTCTGTGGTCTAAGAATATCATGTTGTAATGGTTCATCCTCACCATCTGGAGCATTTCCACTCCGCTTGAGGCCGTATCAATCTTAATTTTCGTCTTCTTGAGTAAATTGGCGAACACGAGCAAGTTTACATCAGCATCATCGACAACTAAAACTTTCGCGTCAGGAGCTATGAAAGATTGCGTGAATGCTTTTGACTGATGAGAGGCCGATAATGAGAAGGCTCGTTCATAATCTCCAATAGGCTCCCATTTGACAACATTCTGTTTGATGTCGAATGAGAACGTCGATCCCTTATGAAACACGCTTTCAACTTTTAATTCAGAGTCCATCAATTGCAATAATCTCTGAACAATCGACAATCCCAAGCCCGAACCGTCAGCGCTGAATTTTCGTGATGCCTCGATATGTTCAAACGGCTGGAAAATATGCTCTAAATCTTCGGACTTAATCCCTATGCCCGTATCACTCACTGAACATTTCAACAGGATGCTGTAGTTATCAATCGTCTCAAATCCAATTGTTACCGTAACTCCTCCGCGTTCCGTGTATTTAATCGCGTTGTTGAGGATATTCATCATGACTTGCCTGATGTGATATTCGTCGCCGTCAAGTATTCTCGGAATATCCTTATCAACGTTCACCGTGAAAGTCAATGATTTTTTCTTCGCCTGTTCAGCCGCCATATTCACAAGGTCATTGACGAGCGAGCTTAAATCGTAACGAACAGGCATAATTTCCATTTTCTTATCCTGCAACTTCGAGAAGTCCAGAACGTCATTAATTATTCCCAGCAAAGCCCGGCCACTCCGTTGAATTACAAGCGCGTATTCGCGAATTTCCGGCCTCTCTTCCTCGCGCAAAATCATCTCGTTCATGCCTAAAATCGAGTTCATAGGAGTTCTTATCTCGTGAGACATGTTATTTAAGAATGAACTTTTTGCTTCATTGGCCGAGTTCGCTTCGGCTATTGCGTTGTCGAGACGGACTTGCTGATGCCTGAAAGCGTAAGTGTAGAGCAGGCAGACTAAACCTAATGAGCCTCCTACAATCATTAACGGCAACAATACATTTTCAGGGACAGCGAGCGCGGGATTAATTGCTTCGGGATATTCAGCGGCAAAAATTGCGTTGAGAGTGTAAGCCGCGACTTCAAGGCATATCATGATAACTGCTTCCACGATATTCAGGAAAAACGGAGTGGCCGCCGCCGCAAGGATGAAAAATACAGGAACTCCTCCGGTCGTACCGCCGTCAATGAAAAATAAAATTGTCATCCCGTAAATAAATCCTCCGGCTATAAGCGGGTATGAAAATTTTTTGAGCGGCTTAACGTCCCATCTAATTATGCATCTGATTGAATAGGCTAAAAGAAGCACGGAAAAAATTCCCATGATGAAATAAGCTCCGGCAGGAACGTAAAATCCTTCGTAAAGCCTGACAATCCCGATTAATATTGAAGCCAGCGACATAATAAAACTGAACGTACAGAAACATAATGCCGTTAAATTCATTCCTGTACTGTCCGGCGTGAAAATAAATTGTCTTAATGATTGTGTGTTCATGATGTTGAATAATATCACATTTCGTGAAAAATTCCCCTTTTTGGTCATATAATTATATTAAAACTTTTCAAGGCTAAGGAGTTATAGAACAATTTGGACAGCGTTTATATTATAGAATCTGAAATCGCCGTAATCTTTCTCAGCGCAACTTTATGTGTCTATCTTCAAGTTATTTACTCCGGGACTTCGGCTGAAAAGAAGGGATTATTGCGTTACTGCTACATGACTACTCTCAGCTGCATTATTGATGTTATCGTCTCAATTGGCCTTGCTGAGGGTTCAAAATTTTCAATTGAAGCAAAATATTTTATTTCTTTATTATGGCAATGGGCCTCATGCGGAGTGTATTTCATGTTTATGCGCTACATCGGAGGCTTTGGGCCGTCGTCTCCAAGTAAGAAACGAATGCTTTATGCTCAAAATATCGTGCTTGGAATATTTATTTATTTGCAGATTGTAGGTTTCTTTACGGGAGCTAATTACGCGATTGCTTCAGACGGAAAAACTTTAACAACAGGTGCATTTTGGGGGCTTCTCTCGGTCGGGTTTTTATGGATATGGTCTGTCTGGACATGGGTCGAACTTTATTTTTACCGCAGAGCATTTACGAGCGGGCAGATGTGGGCATTAATCGGCAATTTCATAGTGTGCTGGACTATTCAGATTTTGCAGGCTCAATATTTCCCGAATGTTCCGGTAAACTTTATCATAATTTCCGTGAACGTTTATTATTTCTTCTTCCTGCTTGAGACACCTGCATATAGAGACCTTGAACGGACTCTTGACAGATTACGCAAGGCAAAAGCTCTCGCCGATGAAGCTAACGAGATGGCAATAGCCGCTGATGCCGCAAAGGGAGAATTTCTCGCGAATATGTCTCATGAAATCCGTACGCCTCTCACTACAATTTTGGGAATGGACGAGGTTATTTTACGCAAATACGAATCCGGGCCGATTTACGAATACGCACGAGACATTCAGAGCGCGGGAAACAGTTTACTTCACATTATTAATGATATTCTTGACTTCTCGAAAATTGAATCAGGACAATTAGAATTAGCCCTGAGAAATTACGATTTGGGAAGAGTTTTACGCGACGTTGATAACATGGTGAAAATTAGAGCCGAGCAAAAAGGTTTGAAGTATACCGCACAGATTGATGATTCGCTTCCTGATGAACTTTTCGGCGACAGAATAAGAGTTCAGCAAATCATGGTCAACATCCTCAATAATGCCGTGAAATACACGAAACGCGGAAGTGTAAAATTCGTTCTGACTGGAGTAAAAGGCGATGATCCTTCGTTAATCGTCCTGCATATTACCGTTACTGATACGGGCATAGGCATTCACGCGGAAGATATTCCAAAACTTTTCAAGTCATTTTCACGAATTGACGCGAAAGAAACTCACAACATCGAAGGCACAGGCTTAGGCTTGGCGATAACTGCGCGATTAATCGAACTCATGGGAGGAACTGTTGAAGTTACGTCGACTTATGGAGTAGGTTCAACGTTTCATGTTGTGCTGCCTCAGAAAATTGTAGGCGAGAGGACTTTGCACCAATATGCTATTGAAGATGCTCACAAGAAGAAGACCGAGCGCGTAATTCTCAAAGCTCCTGACGCAAAAATCCTGATAGTCGATGACAACGACATGAACAGAATAGTTTTACGCTCACTCATGAAGGATAACGAGGTGAAAATTGACGAAGCTGAATCCGGCGAAGAATGCCTGCAAAAAATTTCTGAGAATGAATATGACGTTATCTTGATGGACTACATGATGCCTAGAATGGACGGCAAAGAAACTCTCGCGCACATTAAGGAGATGCCCGATGCTCCCGGAGCAAAAGCAAAAGTTATCGTCTGCACGGCCAATGCTCTTGTCGGAGTTCGTGCGGAATTGTTATCAGCAGGATTTGATGACTTCTTGAGTAAACCGGTAAACGGGAAAGAGTTAGAGGAGATGCTCGCAAAATATATCCCTCTCAGTAAAATTACTCAAGGGGGGGGGGGACTAATTTAGATGATTAGGCATGACAGCTGTATCTTTCTTTCGGTCCTGAAAATCGAGGTGAAATTAGAATGCTGACTTACGGCTTTAACGTTTGGATTGAAGTAACGATAATTCCATTTCTGACGGTTCTGACGGTATTTTTATATATTCGTTATGGGACAAAAGCAGAGATTAATAAACGCTTTCGACTTCTCTCGCTCTCAACACTTTTTGCCGTAATCATGGAAGTCGCTTCAACTTGGCTAATTGACGGCTGGGGACATAGATATATCGTTAATGCTATTGTTCGTTCTGGTTATTATGCTGCCGTTAATGTCAATGCTTATGCTCTTATGCGTTACGTCGAAGCCTTCGTGAATGTGAAGGACAAGAAATTTGACAGGTTCAATTATTTTCTGCTGGCTTCGAGTTTCGTAATATTAATCCTGAATGTCATTCCCGGCATCGGCGGTTTTTTCTTCATTATCGTTAATGACGGCGGATTATTCAGAGGAACTTACAATACTTTATGGCGAAGCGTTTATGTCCTTTACTTTGCGATTATGGCTTTATGGCTTCAGGTTACCCACAAGGAATTTTTCCCGGCCAAGTCGCAATATTTCGTCCTAAACTTTATCGTGGCTTTGTTAATCGCCGGCAATATCGTTCAATATATGTTCGTCCAGACGGTTTTATTCACTTATGCATTGGCCTGCGTAATGTTGTTCGTGATATTTTTCTATTATGAGGCTCCGGCTTATCGCCAAATGCTGACGGTTGAGAAGGAGCTTGAAGAATCCCGCCAGCGCGCAGAACACTCAACGAGGATTACGAACGCGGCCAATCATGCAAAGAGTGATTTTCTCGCGAATACCTCACATGAGATCCGTACGCCGATGAACGCAATTCTCGGAATGAACGAGATGATATTGAAGGAAAGCCGGGATATTGAAATTCACAAGGCTTCACTTGATATTCGCAAGGCCGGAAATCATTTGCTTTCTATCATCAACAATATTCTTGACATCTCCAAATTCGAGAGCGGCAAAATGGAACTTTATAACACCGATTATCATTTATGGCAGCTCTTAAGGGATATCGAAGAGGGAAATTTTGAGGTCTTCAACGAGAAGAAACTTGATTTTGTCCTCAATGTCGATAAAAATTTGCCTGAACATCTTTACGGCGACGAGGATAAAATCAGGCAGGCAATAATGAACTTGATAGATAACGCCGTGAAATATACGAGCAAGGGCAAAATTACTCTCAGGGTAACAGGAAGCCTTGATTTGCATGCGAGGGTTAAGCTGAAAATTTCCGTTCAGGATACCGGCATAGGAATACGCAATGAGGACATCAAGAAATTGTTTCATTCGTTCGAGCGCGTCAACTTAAACGAGACACAGAATATTCAAGGCGCGGGCTTAGGCTTAACTCTGGTTAGATATTTACTTGAACTTATGGGAGGAACAATTTACGCCGAGAGTGAATACGGAAAAGGCAGCGTTTTCACGATGGAACTTATCCAGCAATTGGCACAAGAAGGATTTCAAGGCACGATTGAGGAGTATGAAGAGATGCTTCAAGCCGAACACGAGGCTCAAACTGGAAAATCTCACGATGAAGACAACAGAGCTTTTACGTGTCCTGAGGCTAGAATATTAATTGTTGATGATACTCCTGTTAATTTGGTCGTAGCGCGGGGAATGCTGAAGGAGTTTCAAGCGCAGGTTGAGACTGTAGAGAGCGGCGAGGAATGCTTAGAGCTCCTAAAAAGTAATCACTACGATATAGTTTTTCTAGATCACAAGATGCCTGGACTTGACGGGATTGAAACGCTTAATCAGGCTAGAGAAATTGACGGGCCTTCAAGATTGGCGAAATTCATAGCGTTGACGGCGAACTCCGGGACGGGATTACGCGAGGAATATATCAGCTACGGCTTCAATGATTATTTGCCAAAGCCGATAAAATCTGACGCAATCAGAAAAATTTTATCTCATTATATCCCTGAGAACTTGAAAGTCCGGGAATAAGTCAAAATGATAATCTCAAGCTAATAATTTTGCCTACGAAATCGAAATGCCTTAGCTTGACAGATATAAACGAGGAAGGAAGTATTACATTGTTCAACGAGAATAATATTATGACTTTGCAAAAACTTTCAGCTAATATGCCTGGAGCTTTGCTTGTTTATAGAGATAACGAGGCCGAAGAGATTATATTTGCCAGTGAAGAGATTGCGAATATTTTCGAGTGTGATAACGTTCAAGACTTCATGAAGTTTACCGGCGGAAGTTTTGCTACGATCGTTTATCCGGAGGACATCGAAGAGGTCGAGAGCATAATCAAGTCGCAGATAAAAGTCATGAAGGGCTATGATTATGTTACGTACAGGATAATCACGAAAAACGGGAATATCAAGAAGATAGAGGACTGGGGCCATCAAGTTCACGACGAGGAATTAGGCGATATATTTTACGTATATCTTCATGACATGGAGACGCGCGAAAAATTGACTGAACTTTCAGGACAAACAAGCCTTCCTGAGCCTAAAGCAAATGTTGTTGATGAACTCACGGGGTTATCGAACATGCGGGCATTCAGGCTTAAAGCTCCGGACGTGATTAAAGATTTCTTCAAGCGCGGCGGCCGTCCGAGCTGCATATATTTCAACGTGAGGAATTTTCACACTTACAATGAGACTTACGGATTTGCAGGCGGCGACAGGATGCTGAAGTCGATTGCGAGAATTTTGCTTGAGACATTTCCGAAGGGATTAATTGCGAGGTTCAACGAGGATCATTTTGTCGTAATCACGGCTCAGGAGAACTTGACCGAAAAAATTAACCGTATGAGCGTCCGTGTGAATAATATTCGTCGGGGCGTAATTGTCGAGATGAAGGCGGGAATTTACGCGATAAAATCTCCGAATATGGACATAAGCGTAATTTGTGATTGTGCGAAAGTTGCGTGTGAGAGCATCAAGCATGAATACGGCACGAACGTTCAGATTTACGACGGCAAGATGGACGAGAAAGTTCAGCTTCAAGAATATATTATAAATTCGTTGCAGGAAGCAATTGACAAGGAGAGAATAAAAGTATTCTTTCAGCCTGTTGTTGATGTTGAGACTGGCAAGATTGCTTCATTTGAGGCATTAACGCGCTGGGAAGATCCGAAATACGGGAGATTATCACCGGCCAATTTCATTTATGTATTGGAAGAACAAAGGATGATACATAAACTTGACGGCTTCATGATAGAAAAAGTCTGTGAGGAAATACGGCGACGGAAGAATAATAATGAGCTGTCTGTTCCTGTTTCGTTGAACTTGTCGCGTCTGGACTTTGAGCTTACGGATATTGTGAGGGTTATTGAGGACGCTGTAAATCGTAATAATATTCCTCATGAGATGCTGAGAATAGAATTGAGCGAAAGTTTAGTTGCTGTTGATATGGACGCGATGAAACATGAAAGTGAACGTTTACGCCAGCACGGCTTTAATGTCTGGATGGACGCTTTCGGTTCGGGTTATTCGTCGTTGAAGGTGCTAAAAGATTTCACGCTTGACGGGCTGAAAATTGATATTGACATGATTAAATCGGTTGATGACAAGCGCGCTCACATAATAATCTCGGCTGTTATAGGAATGGCTAAGAAGCTGGGGATTCCGGCGCTCTCGAAAGGTGTCGAAACTCAGGAACAATTACAATTTCTCAAAGAAGCCGGTTGTGATTTGGCACAAGGATATTTATTCGGTCGTCCTGCTCCTGCCGCGTCAGTGAGATAAATGATTGGCCTTCCAAGTTTTGATTTTTTCTAAACGTTTCAGGTAATTAATCTCGCTTCCCTGATTAGTCGGGTTATAATACTCTTTCCCCTTCAGGCTGTCAGGGAGGCACTCCATCGCCGTAATTTTCTCGTCGAAGTCATGAGCATATTGATAGCCCTTGCCGTAATTTAACTCGCGCATTAATCTTGTCTCGGCGTTTCGTAAATGAAGGGGGACGGGTTCGGCTAATGAGTTCAAAGCGTCCTCGCGTGCTGCGTTGTAAGCCATGTAAAGCGCGTTTGACTTTGGAGCAATTGACATATGAACGACGGCTTGAGTGAGATGAACGGAACACTCCGGCATTCCCAGAAAATGACAGGCCTGATAAGCCGCAACAGCCATCGAGAGCGCTCCAGGTTCAGCAAGTCCGATGTCCTCACTAGCAAAACGAACAAGCCGACGAGCGATATATAAAACGTCTTCGCCAGCTTCAAGCATTCTTGCAAGCCAATAAACTGCCGCGTCTGGGTCAGAATTTCGCATTGACTTATGGAGAGCCGAGATTAAGTTGTAATGTTCCTCGCCGTTTTTGTCGTATAAAAGCGACTTTCTTGACGTGCATTGTTCAAGAATTTCCGGCGTAATTTCACCGTCTGAGTTTATCGCCGTCATCTCCAGCAGAGATAAGGCCGCCCGTGCGTCTCCGTTTGAGAAGTTAGCTATAGCCCTCAAAATTTCGTCGTCAGCCTTAATATTCCCCAGAAATTTTAAGCCTCGTGTTAAGAGTTTCATGATGTCGTCAACGCTTAGAGCCTTAAGCACGAAGACTTTACACCGCGACAATAACGCTCCGTTAATCTCGAACGAAGGATTTTCCGTAGTTGCGCCGATAAGAATTATGCTTCCTTTTTCGACGAACGGCAGAAAAGCGTCCTGTTGAGCCTTATTGAACCTGTGAATTTCGTCAACGAATACGATCGTACGCTCACCAAAATTTTTATTGGCTTCGGCCTGATGCATGACCTCCCGAATTTCCTTAATGCCGCTTGTTACAGCCGAAAAGTTTATGAATTGTGCGTGAGTTTTTCGTGCGATAATTCCGGCCAATGTCGTTTTGCCAACACCAGGAGGCCCCCAGAATATCATTGAAGGTATCTTGTCGCCTTGAATGATGCGATAAAGAATTTTTCCAGGTGAGATTAAATGTTCCTGACCCGCGAAATCTTCAAGAGTTTGAGGGCGTAATCTTGCGGCTAAGGGTTCATCGTTGGGATTGTCAAATAAAGTTCTGCTCAAAAGTTTAATCTCTCCTGAATAATCTTATCACCGAGAATAATTCTTGCGGGTTGTCATCTCGCGGCTTCAAATGTTAATCTCTCTCGATAATCTTCTTATCCATAATTTTATCGTTAATGTCAATATTTTTGCGAAGCCTGATATTCGCAGCATGAGTTTTTTTAC
>JAFTCP010000011.1 GCA_017454625.1 Synergistaceae bacterium | reverse complement strand
TACATTCACAACACGCAATCTCGCAGCGAATGATATCAAAAAAGTAGTCGATGAAGTCAACAAGATAACTCATAAAACTTTCGGCGAAGAAAAAGACTTGATAGGCCGTGTGTATGAATATTTTCTGAAAGAATTTGCCGTCAATGCCACCAAAGAAGAGGGCGAATTTTATACTCCTCATGACGTGGTGCAATTAATCGCCGCTATGATCGAACCATTCGACGGAACTTTGTACGATCCTTGCTGTGGATCCGGCGGCATGTTCATTCAAAGTGCTGAACTCATCAAAGCTAAACGGGGCGACTTAAGCCAAATTAATATTTATGGTCAGGAGAAAGAGCCAGCGACTTATAGGCTTGCTAAAATGAATCTGGCACTCCGCGGCATTAGTCATAACCTTGGAGACACGAGCGACTCTTCATTCACTCACGATTTACACAGAGGAATATATTTTAATTACGTCATGGCTAATCCTCCTTTTAATCTCAAAGGCTGGTACAACGACAACTTGCGAAACGATGCACGCTGGGCAGATTACGAGACTCCGCCGGAGAGCAACGCTAATTACGCTTGGATCCTTCACATACTCTCACACTTGAAACCTTTAGACGGTGTGGCGGGGTTCCTTCTTGCTAACGGAGCTTTAGGGGACGATACGCTCAATATACGCCGAAAGTTAATCCAGAATGATAAAATTGAAGCGATAATAATATTGCCGCGGGAACTTTTCATTACGACAGACATTAGCGTTACGCTTTGGATACTCAACCAGAACAAGAAAGGCGGACTCTATCACGGACGGACGCTGCGAAATCGTGAACATGAAATTTTATTCGTTGACCTGCGAACTTGGACGGATAACCCGGTTAAGAACGAGAGCAAGAAGAAATTTATGTTAAGTCCTGAACAAATTAAGCGCGTTGCCGAAATTTATCACACATGGCAAAACGAGGGGACTGACGGGACAAATTACGAAGAGCCGGAATTTTACAGGAGCGTCGGAATTTCGGAGATTGAGCGGTGCGGCTGGAGTTTAGTTCCAAGCAAGTATATTGAGTTTATTGATCACGATCTCGATATCAAATTCAGTACGGAGATGGCGAGGATTCGGGAAGAGATGCGAGGGATTTTGGCGGAGGAGAAGCAATCGCAGACTATGCTCGAAGAGGCTTTTAGGGGGATTGGTTATGAGCTTGAGTGAATACAGGCTAGTGGAGCTGATTGAATTAACAACTGAGACTAATTCACAAAATATATACAGCTCTGAAGATGTTAGAGGAATGACCATAACTAAAGAAATTATTCCCACCAAAGCAGATGTTTCGGCTATGAACTTGAAAAAATTTCTTGTGATTCGTCCGGGAGATTTAGTATTTAATCCTCGTACACATGGTAAGCATATAGGCTTTGGATATAATGATACGGAGAATAATTTTCTCATTAGCTGGAATAATATAGGTTTTCGAGTGAAAGAGGTTATGAAAACCGTCGTTCTCTCTGAATATTTATTTATGCACTTCAACCGCGACGAATGGGATCGAGAAGCCTGTTTTAGATCTTGGGGAAGTTCAACTGAAGTTTTTTCGTGGGAGGCATTATGCGACATGAAAATAACTCTTCCTCCGCTCCACATTCAGCGCAAGTATGTCGACATCTACAAAGCCATGTTAGCTAACCAGCGAGCTTACGAACGAGGGCTTGAGGATTTGAAGTTAGTTTGCGATGGATATATCGAGGACCTGCGGCGGAATATGCCGTGTGAGAGGATTGGAAGGTACATTCGAGAATGCAACGAGAGAAATGATGCGCTAAAAGTTGAGAGAGTTCAAGGCGTAAATAGCGATAGTTCTTTTGACGAAACCAAAGCTAATATGTCGGGGATTGACATCGGTAAATACAAAATCGTGAGGAAGAATCAGTTCGCATATAATCCATCTCGAATAAATATTGGTTCAATCGCTCTACTATCTGAAGATGTTGATGTTAATAGCGCAATAGTTTCTCCAATGTATATTGTTTTTGCTATAAATGACCAAGATAAATTATTACCCGAATATTTAATGCTATGGTTTAACAGGAAAGAATTTCATAGAAGTACGCTTTTTTATGCGAGTGGTTCTGTTCGTGACACGTTTGGTTTTGATGATATGTGCAACGTTTCAATCCCGATCCCCGACATCTCAATTCAACGCTCAATCGCCAACATCTACAACGTCTACACAACCCGAAAGCGCATTAACGAGAAACTCAAGGCGCAAATAAAATCTATATGCCCAATCTTAATCAAGGGCGCAATCGAAGAAGCTCAATCGGAGGCAAACTAAATGACATACACTGAATCAGATTACGAAAACACTTTTATAACGCTGCTAGAGTCCGAGGGTTGGCAGTATCTTTCCGGCAGCAACATTCCCCGCAGTTCGTCCCGTGAAGTTCTATATGTTGATGACATGGAACAGTTTTTGAGTAAGACTAACCCGGATTTGACCGTATCGGAAATTCTCGAAGTCATTGACTCTGTGCGCTTAGTCGGAGCCGAAAGCGAGTTCGCAACTCTTCACAAAATTCATGATATGTGTGTAAACGGCCTCCAGTTCATTCCGCAGAACGGTATCCCGAAAAATATAGCTCTGATTGATTTCGATAACCCTCGCAATAATATCTTTCGTGTTGTCAATCAACTCACCATCGAATACACAAACAACGGCCAAATTTCAAACCGCCGCCCTGATATTCTTCTGTTTGTGAACGGCATTCCGCTTTGCATCGTTGAGCTGAAGAACCCCGCCGAGGAACATGCAACTATACACGATGCTTGGGAGCAGATATATTTTCGATATTGGCGTGATATTCCGCACTTGCTGCATTATTGCGTTCTTGCGTGCATTTCTGATGGAGTAAAGACAAGACTCGGAACAGTCAGGACACATTACGATCATTTTTACGCGTGGCGAAGAGTCAACGACGGCGATAAAGTTTCTACAGGCTCTTTTGAAGAGACTGTGAACATGATTAAAGGGGTATTTTCGCCCGAAAGGCTGCTTGAAATTATTCGGGATTATGTATATTTTCAGGATAGCCAATATGACGGCGACGAGGTCGAAATAGTTTGCAGATATCCTCAATTTTTCGCGGCGCGTCTTTTGAAACATGGCATTATTGAAGCTCTCAATCGCAGGCGAAACGGCAAAGGCGGAACATATTTCGGGGCTACAGGCTGCGGGAAAACTTATACAATGGCATTTCTTGCGCGTCAGCTTGCTTTGAGGGCTGAAATCGGCTCGCCGACTGTTGTAATGATCGTTGACCGTGATGACCTTCAGAAGCAGGGAGCAAGATTATTCACGAAAAGCACATAATTTTTGAGCGTTGGTGAAGTCAGCGTAGTGAAGAGCCGTGAAAATCTCCGCAATGAGTTGGGACTTCGAGACAGTGGAGGCTTTTATATATGCACGATTCAGAAATTCTGCGATCGTAAAGATGACAAAATCGGCTTGATTAACGACAGGGCTAATATTATTTGTTTTTCCGATGAGGCTCACAGGACACAGATCGAGCACGCAAGAGCAATTCACTTCGACGAAAAGACGAAGCAGGCGATGTTGACAGTTAGCTGAAGTTGCCTATATGCAAGAACCCGCCAGCAAAAAAAAAGAAAGGATTAAAAGTTATGAACGAATACGAGAAATTAGTTCTGGCGGAAAAAACTTGCCACACTATCGAGATAAAGGAAAAAGCCACGG
>JAFTCP010000130.1 GCA_017454625.1 Synergistaceae bacterium | reverse complement strand
GAAGAACATAACATGAGAATGAATACGGCATAAATAAACTTTCTCATTCTAGAAAACTCCTCCTGAAGAAAAATTTTTTACGCCGTAATTATATATGACTTACCAATAGCAGGCTTCTTCGACTTTTTCAGCACCTTTAGGTTTTTCGTCTTCGCCTGGACGTACCCATGCAGGATTATCAAGCAATTTTGCGAATTTACTGGCTTGTTCAACTTCCCAGCGTCTGCCTTTAATCCCAAAGAGTAATTGTGTTCCGCCGCCTAAGTGAATAGAAATCTTGCCAGCCTGTTTAATCTTTGCGGCCAACGGGAAACCGTAAGCTCCGCAGCCGATTATTGCAACGTCAAAGTCCTCTTTCATGGCTTCGTTGAACATCCAATCAAGAGCTTCAAACCAATTTACAAATCTTTCGTCCGTTTGATCTGCGAGGGTTTGAACGGCTCTTACAGTTCGAAGCTCAAACTCAGGGAGAATGTTTGTGCCGGGAAATAAAAGCTCACGTTTTTTATATTGAGATTGAATTGTCTTGTCAAACGGGTGAATTACGACGACTTTTTTGCCTTCAAGTGCTGCGCTCCAGGGATTGTTTGAGAAGTACGGTTCAAGATAACCTAAAAGAGTATATTGCGGGTTATTACAGTAAGTCCTAATCGAATACTCCTCCATTAACTGATGAAATACACCGATTAAGTCTACATAAGGGCTAGCCCATTTCATGACTTCACTAAACTTTATCAGAGCTTTCTTGTCTTCCGGGAAAAATCCTGTATGACTGCATACGCTTTTCAAGATTTTCCTTATAGGCAGAATAAATCCCCTGCCGTCATCGCGAGTTCTCCACACAGCTCTTAACTCCGAGCCGTAACGTGCCGCCATAAAAGGCTTTCCTGCTTTGATTGCGTCGGCGATTACTTGATTGGCCTCGTCAAGAGTTAAAATTCTTTTTCCGTTGTAAGTCGTGATGTTCAGCTTACCTTTTTTCCTTAAATATGACCTGTAATACTCTCTTACACGCTCATACATATACGCTTTCATTTTAGTGAAGCTGCACCATCCCAGCAGGAAAGATCCGAACACGCAGGCCATCGAGAAAAGCATTTTTGCGGGTTGTAAAATTTTTCGGAGGATTTTCATTACAGCTTCACCCCCGAAGAATTTGCCCAGCAAAAAAGCCCCCGTCCCTGAGGTTTTAACTCAAGAACAGAGGCGTTATCTTCTTCTGTCGTTAGGGCATAATTATGCGTAAGCCGTAAGCCGTAAGCCGTAAGCCGTAAGCCGTAAGCCGTAAGCCGTAAAATTATGGACTTTCATTTTGTTTTTGTCAAGACCTTTCTTGATGAATTTTTACGTATTTATTTTACACGCTCATTATTATGCTGACAATCGCAAAATTATTTATCTCTCACATTCATTATTCGGACGACAAGCATAAATATCTCAGCTTCAAGCTCTCATAGTCATAGCTTTAATTGCGACGGCAAAATATATTGTCAAATTTTCACGTTAACAATCGCAGCAGCTATTAATACTGGCCAGACATCGACAGCTTTAACGAATGAATAAATTACTTACTGACATGAATTTACGCTCCCATGCTCATAACTTTACTGGCAACCGCAAAATACATCGTCAAACTTCCAGCATCAACAATCGTCGTAACAATCGGTGCCGCCATTAATGCCGGGTCAAACCCTACAGCCTTTGCCAACAACGGGAGCATTCCGCCGACGGTCTGAGCGAAAATTACGGTTGCGAATAAACTTATTCCGACTGTGAGAGAAAGAAGGAAATCACCGCTCATCGCATATTTATAGAAGAAGTTGACGACAGCCAAGCCTCCGCCGACAAGAAGACTGACGCGAATTTCCTTGAAGAAAACTTTCATGAAGTCCCGTATCTTTAATTCACCGACAGCAAGCCCGCGAATTACGAGCGTTGATGACTGAGAGCCTGCATTTCCGCCCGTGTCCATCAACATTGGAATTGAAGCAATTAATGCCGGGAGTGCCGCGAATACTGATTGATAGTGCGTGAGAATTGAACCTGAAAGCGTCGCCGAAATCATTAACACCATGAGCCAGATTACACGCTTGCGCGCAAGTTCACCGACGCTCATAGCTAAATAAGGCTCATCCATCGGAAGCATGGCGGCCATCTTGTGAAAGTCCTCCGTGCTCTCCTCCTCGAGAACTTCCATAGCGTCGTCAATCGTAACAATCCCGACTAAATGTTTCTCGGAATCTACAACAGGAAGCGCGATAAAATCATATTTCTGGAACAGCTCCGTAACTTTTTCGCGGTCATCGTTAGTGTTGACGCTGATTAAGTTTGTGTCGGTCATGATGTCCCCAATTTTGTCGGCGTATTGCGATAATAACATCGTTCGGACCGTAACGACACCGATTAATATTCCCTTAGGGTCAGTAACGTAGCACGTGTAAAGCGTCTCTTTGTCAGTGCCGACCTCGCGAATATGCTTGAAAGACTGCTCAACGTTCATATCTGGCCTGAGAGAAATATATTCTGTTGTCATTATGCTTCCGGCTGAATCTTCCTGATACTGCAAGAGCTGATTAATTCCGCGTCTGGTCTCAGGGCTTGCGTTCTCCAAAATTCTCTTTACGACATCGGCGGGTAATTCTTCGACTAAGTCAGCGGCATCATCAAGGAACAATTCATCGACGATACGGCCAAGTTCGGGAGCTGTGAGCTGTGAGACTAGAGCTTCTTTCGTGTCCGGCGATAAATAAGCGAAGACTTCTGCGGCCATATCCTTACGAAGAGCGCGGAATAAAATTACTCGTCCTTCGGGTTCAAGCTGTTCGACGGCATCAGCAATGTCGGCTTCGTTCATATCCTCAGTGATTGTTCGGAGTTCTTTGACGTTCTTGGCTTCTACGAGTGATTTAATACTTTCAAGCATGGAATGCACCTCCTGTTGTGGTTAAAGTAAAATTTTATCACGCTTCACATATCCGATTAAATAAAGACTTCCGCAAATGATTACGCCGTTATTGTTATAGCTAAAGATTTTACGCATAAACTCAGCCAAAAATATTATTACGCTTCACATATCCTACTAAATAAAGGCTGCCACATACAATTACGCCGTCATTCTTATCACTAATAGCTTTTTTAACGGCATCAACGGGGAGATTAAAGCCTTCGGGAGAATTGGCCCATATGAAATTTTCTGCGGCTTGTAATAAGTCTTCGGGCTTAGCGGCTCTTGTCATATTCGGAACGGTTGTAGCGTAAAGCGACGGCCTCAAATTCTCGCTCAAAAGTTCTAAACCTCCCGTATAATCCTTATCCTTCATAGCCGCGTAAACCACAGCAAACTTTTTATCAGGCCATAAAGTTTTTACACTCTCGCAAAGTTTTTTCACTCCGTCGTAATTATGTCCGCCGTCAAGAATTATTAACGGTTCACGCGAGATAACTTCAAGTCGTCCGGGCCATTTTGCATGAAACATTCCCTTTCTTATCGTATCTTCCGTAATTTTAGGGAACAAATTTTTCACGAGTGAGATTGCTGATAAAGCGAGCGCGGCATTCTGAATCTGATAATCCCCGATTAATCCCGTCATAATTTCCTTAAGCTCCAAATTCGGCGCGTAAAAGTCAAAGATATTACCTTTCGGAGTAATTCTCACGTTCTCAACTCTGACATTCTCAGGCAGGACAAACGGAACAGCCTTAACACGAGCGCAAAATTCCTTGAACAATGGGATTAATGACGCATCAACGCCGCTAAAACACGCCGGAACATTCTCCTTCACAACCGCAAATTTTTCACCAGCTATGTCCTGCAAAGTCGGGCCTAAATATTCCATGTGATCCATTGAGATTGAAGCTATGACACTGCAAACAGTTTTTCCCAGCAAGTTCGTAGCATCAAGCCTTCCGCCGAGTCCTGCCTCAATAATTCCAACGTCAATATTTTTTCGCTTAGCCAGAACAAACGCGGCGGCAGTGAGTAGCTCAAAATATGACGGCAACTCTTCTTTTGGGGCGGGCGGGCGGGTAATTGATAAGTCGTCGTCTGTTGAGCTTGCGCGTGAGGCTGAACTCGTTAAATTTTTGCCGACATTCTCATCAGTTGAGGAAGCTGTAAGTTTTTCGCCTGATGTTGAGATTGAGGCTGCATTCGTGAGATTTTTACTGACATTCTCGCTCGTTGAGGTAGTTGTGAGTTTTTCGCCCACTGTTGAGGTTGGGGCTACATTTGTGAAAATTTCACTGACATTTTCACTCGTTGACGAAGCTGTGAGTTTCCCGTCTCCTGTTGACTTTGAGGCTGCATTCGTGAAAATTTTGCTGACAGCTTCATTCGCCGCTTCAATCCACTCTTCCGCGCTAAGTTCCTCACCATCAATCAACAATCTCTCGCCTGGACTTGCTAAGTGCGGGCTTGAGTAAAACCCTGTCTTGTAGCCTGAAGCCTGGAACACTGACGAGATAAACGCTCCTGTTGAACCTTTACCGTTTGTGCCGACAATGTGAATTGCTTTGAAGGAGTTTTGCGGATTGCCGAGACGTTCAAGAAGCCGTGAAATTCTCTCAAGTCCCGGAATAATCTTATTGTTGGAATGAGCGTATAAAATACTTTCTAGCGTGTCAAAATCTTTCATGTTATTTTTCTCCATAAAAAAACGAGCAGGCCAATTTTCTCCTGCCCGTGTAATTTCTTAATATCTCATTTCGCCGCCGGAGGAAACGCAAAACTTGTCTTATAACCGAGCTTCTTCATTGCTTCGACAACACGATTTGCCGCCGCTTTGTCGCCTCCGCTGTAAACCCAAACTTTTACGTGTTTAGACGCAGGATTTGAGTACACTTCAGCTTTGTAACCTGCTGCCCTGATTTTTTTCGCGGCTTCCTGTGCTGCCTGTTTCGTCCCGTAAGCTCCAGTTTGAACGCGCCATTGCTTCTCTTTCGGCAAACTTGTTGACTTGGCTGGAGCGGGAGTAGCAGCTTTCGCCGTTGACGTTGAAGTCTTCTTTTGTGCCGCTGGTGTAGAAGTTGACGCTGAAGCCTTCTTTTGTGTACTTGACGCTGATGTTGAACTTGAAGTTGACGTTTTCGCAGGAGCTTTCGCCGTTGACACTGAAACTGACGGAGCTTTTACGTTTACGTCCTTTGCGGGCTGAGCGTCTGTTAAAGTTTCTGAGACAGACGGCAAAATTTCCTCTTCAGGCTGTGAATTGGCCGGAATAACTTTCGCGACAGGAGGCATTAGCTTTTCTTCCTGCTCACGTTCAGCGATTAAAGCCGGAGCATCAGCATATGCCCTCGTTGATGTAACTTCGGGTGAAGTCTTCGTGCCGTTGATGAAGAATTGACGACCAGCAAGCACAAGCAAACATACAGCCGCAACACTCACAATCGGCAGGACAATATCACCAAACGACGGAAGAATTCCCCTGCGCTTAATTCCACGATTGAGATCCCGCCGCCTCAAACTTGAATTATCTTGCGTTTCTTCTCGTGTACGACGGCTGATCATATAAATTACTCCTCGATCTCGAAAATGCGGTTTGGGCCTCGTCTGCTTGTGTCAATCTGGCTTCCTCAAGGCTCGCTTGCTGTTGCTGCATACTCTGCTTCGTCTTGTATATGTCAATCAGAGATCTTCGCGGCGGCATAGGAGTTTGCTGGACTTGTGGCTGAGGCTCAGGGATTGAAATTTGCGGCTGAACTGGAATTCTTCGGCCTGATGCGGCTGTTTTCGTTTCCCTGTCGACAATCACAGGCTCTTCACGGCGGATAATATGTGTCGCATCCTCCGGGAATGTCGCAATCAACGTAACGTGAACTTTCTCACCTAAGCTCTCATCAATAACATGTCCCCAGATAACTTGAGCGTCAGGGTCAGCCGTCTCCTCAATAATCTTCGCGGCATCAGACATTTCCGTTAAAAGTATCTCGGCTCCGGTCGTAACGTTAAGCAAAATCCCCTTCGCGCCGGTAACCGGGAACGTCATCAAAGGTGAAGTTATTGCGCTCTTCGCGGCCTTCATGGCTCTGTCCTCGCCTTCTCCTTCTCCCATTCCCATAATGGCCGTGCCCGCTCCGGTCAAGATTGCTTTGATGTCGGCAAAGTCAAGATTAATGAAGCCGGATTTTGTGATTAAGTCCGTAACTCCTTGAACTGCCTGACGCAAAACTTCATCAACTTTCTTGTAAGCGTCGACAATCTTTAACTTTCCGCCGTTCTCCATGTCAAGCAATTTATCATTCTCGACGATTAACAACGCATCAACATTCTTCTTCAAGTCCTCAATTCCGAGCTCAGCCGTCCGCATACGTTTTCCCATCTCAAAGCCGAACGGTTTAGTTACGACACCGACAACAAGAACGCCCATATCCTTAGCGGCTCCAGCAATAACCGGCGCAGCTCCCGTACCTGTTCCGCCTCCCATTCCGGCAGTAACGAACAGCATATCGGCTCCGGTGATGTACTCTTTAATCTTGTCAATGCTCTCTTTTGCCGCGTTCGTCCCGACTTGGGGATTTGCTCCTGCTCCAAGCCCGCGAGTTAATGCTTCTCCGAGTATAATTTTATTGGGGGCCTGGTTCATCGCTAATGCCCGCGCATCTGTATTAGCCGCAACAAAGTCTACACCCTGAACATTGGACTCGATTATGTGATTTAAGGCATTTCCTCCGCCTCCGCCTACACCAAAGACGACAATTTTCTCGTTTTGACGGACTTCGTTGTTATTAGTGAGCTTGAATAATTGATCTTGGTTCATTTAATATATCTCCTCCTCAGCTGAAATTTTATTTGATTTTCGCGGCTATGACAAGATTTTAGAACGCTTCCTTGAATAAGTCCGTAATCTTCGTAAGAATATCCTTGAACGTCCTGCGAGGATTGTCGTCATTCTGGGAATTATCATCCTCGTATTCGTCCTCGTCTTCGTCATTATTCGGGCGATTATTACCAGTCTTGCGTCGACCGAAAAAACCTCCTCGCGGTTCAGGTTCCGGCTCCTCGTCCGGGTAATCATCATCGAAATTATCACCAAGTTCGGCGTTACGTTCTCGCTCACGGCGTTCTTGACTTTTCTGCTCCTGACGCTCGCGCATCTCCGAACGACTTGACAGGCCCGGTAATGGCTGATCCGATTCCATGAACAAATACGGGTCTTGTTCTGTTGCAACGTAATACTTAAGGATACCGGCAGCACTGACAAACGCAGCATTATCAAGCCCGCGAGGCATCTTGTAAACCGGCTCAACAACTTTACGTACGGGCATCTGCATAATACTCTGGAGAACTTCATCAAGTCCCGGCATATCTGAAACGCCACCGGATAAAATTATTCCATTGGGGAAACTCTGAGGCGTACACTCGGCCAATGCTTCACGAACCTGAACTCCGAAAAGTTCCTCGATACGCGCGGCGATAATGTCATAGGCAAAATCTAAGTCAATTCCTTCACGTCTCAAAACTTCCTCAGGAGCTGTGAATATTCGCTTCTTTAAGTGTTCAGCATCAGCAAGAGAAATTCTCAGCAACATAGCTAAGTCATTTTTGATGTGATCTCCGCCGATCGGAATACTTATAACTCGAAACGCCCGGCCTCCGCGATATAAAACTATTCCCGTTGTTCCGCCGCCGACACAGATAGATATGCAGCCGGCCCTCATTTCCTCCTCGTATAATGCTCCAAGTGAAGCCGCTAAAGGTTTCAACAAAAGCCCGCGAATTTCCAATCCTGCCGCTCTCACACAATTTATCACGTTTTGAATATGCGTCATAGGAACTGAAACTGTCTGAAGCCATAAATCTAATTGGTTGCCGTTCATGTTCAAAGGCTCATCAACGGGCCGTCCGTCGAGTTCGTAACTTGTCGGGATCATGTGAAGGGGATACATGCTGCTTCTCAGTGCTAAGTCTCGTCTGGCTCTATCAATTGCCCGGTCAATGTCATTAGGTTCAACCGAACGTGAGTCTCTATCTCCGAGCGTAACCATTCCATGAGAAGTTTTGCTTTCGATGCCGTCAGCGTTGAAGGCCACAATTACATTGCTTAATCTTTTTGCGGGTATGCCGGTTATGCTCTGTGCCTCAGCGAAGGCTTCCTCGACTGACTGCCTTGCGTCCTGGTGGCTCACGATGATGCCTTTAGAAATTCCGTTTGACGGAGCATTGCCAAAGCCGATTATATGCACGGAATCAGGGTAACGGGGATCTTTTTCCGCTACTATCATCGATATTTTTGTTGTACCCATACTAAGCCCCACAAGAAGGCTGTCAGATTTTCCCGGCATTATTTTTTCCGTTCCCTTCTTTACAATCTTGTATTTGTTATCCAGAGATGAGAATTATTTTCCCGAACTCTCACACTGAAACTATAATTTGCGTAAAAATATTTTATTCTCATAAGTTGCGTCAATAACACGATTTCCGCCTTCCTGCACTGCCCGTTGAAACACTTCCTGAATGGAAGCTCCAATTCTTTGGCCGGGATATTTATCCGGTTGTACGAGCAATTCTATTCTTTGTGCCCCGTTTTTGAGCTGAAGCCTGAATAAATTCATTCCCTCTCGTCGTTCCCAGACTAATTCGTTCACCAAGTCAAACCATCTGTATTGCCTGAAGTCGTCAAGAAACGATGCAATGACTTCCGTAGAGAGCGGCGACCTGAATACTCCGGACATCGGGGCGTTGACGTTCTCATCGTCCGGCAAATTCCCCTGCTCCGGAACCTTCCAGACTAAGCGGCCTGCTTCGTCCTCGTTGGGCCTTCCTGGTTCGGAGAGCCACATAAAGCCGTCTCGTGAGATGCACCAGATTTTTCCCCGCCAGTCAACTTTTACCCATGCTTGAAGCCAATTTATTATAGTCGTAAAATTTCCCAGTCCGCTCATTTTCGTCTCGACTTTCACGGGCATATCACGTTCGAGAAAGTCTCGCATTGCTTCCTTGTCGCTCAGGAAATACGGCCAGAAAGTTATGCATCTCTTCGGGAAAACCTCCCATAACCTGCGCTCCAAAACTTGAGATTGAGCCTCAACCTTGTAATTACTCAGAGCGAAACGATATTTAGATTCAACTATGCAGAGAATACAGCCCGCAATCAACGCCAGCAATCGTAATCTCCTCTTGAACCGGTGCACAGCAGATCACTATACGCACTCACACGGGCACATAATTTTTATTTCCGGCTCAAGTTTAATCCCCGTGCTGTCAAATACTCTCTGAGCGCAAATCTTTATCAGCTCCAAAACGTCCGAGCTTGAAGCATGTCCGCGATTTAATATAAAATTTGCGTGAACGTCAGAAACGAAAGCATCACCGATTGACAAATTTTTACATCCGCATTCATCTAATAATTTTCCCGCTGAATTTCCCTCAGGATTTTTGAACGTGCATCCGGCATTGTGCAGACCATGAGGCTGACTTCCCCGCCTGAGTAAAAAACTTTCGAGCACTTCATTATCTTTGGGCTTAGCTGTTCTGAAGGTCATTCGAGCTGATAATATTATCCTTTTTCCGTCTGAGAGTGAACATTTTCTATAACCGTAATTAATCTCGCTGTTGTGCCAAGTTCTTATTATTCCGTCAGCTTCTACAGCGACTACGTCATCAGCGAGTTCACAAAGTCCATGTCCTCCGGCTCCGGCGTTACCGATTAAGGCTCCTCCGATTGTTCCGGGAATTCCTGCGCAAAATTCAAGACCGGCTAAATTTCTCTCGCGTAACTCCTTCATTAATTTTGCAAGTGAAAATCCTGCGTCAACATCAACGGTCAAATCTGTACGCCACTCTATGGATTTCAGCTTCAACGTGGAGATTACGAGGCCCTTGATTAAACCGTCGGGAAAAAGAATATTGCTTCCGCCACCGATAATATAAAATGGGATATTTTCCTTCATGACGAAAGCGAATAATTCCCTCATGCTCTCAATCGAAGAAGGTTCCGCGAAAAATTCAGCCTTGCCCCCGACTTTCAGCGTACATAACGGAGCTAACGGCCAATTTTGTTTTATCTCTATATCCGGCAAAGAAGCTAGAAAATTATTAATTAACATTACGCATTCATTTTTTCCTGATAAATTTTTCGTAATTATAACCTATCAATTAAATTTTTCACGCAAAATCTTTTCGCCCATTCATAAACGTCTTCAGCTCCACTTGTCAAAAATAATCGCTGGCGCATAATAAACTCCTCAAAATTTTACTGACCTCGTCAATTTTCATCATGCAAAAACTTTTCGCCAAGTCTCCCATTGTCTAGCAATAAAACTTCGGCTTGTAATGAACTCTTCAAGATTTAGTTGACATCATAAATTTTCATCACGCAAGAAATTTTTCGCCCAGTCAACAATAAATCTCCGGCCCGTAACGCATTCTTCAAAGTTTCGCTTTTTCATCATGCAAAAACTTTTCACCCAATTCGTAAACGTTACCTGCTCCCATCGTCAACAATAAATCTCCGGCTTTTAGTGAACTCTTCAAAATTTCGTCAACGTCATCAAAATTAACCTGAGTAATTTTTTTCGCGGCATTCTTTATGATTTCTTCTGATGAGCTGTGTGATAATTCCTTTTCTCCGGCTGAATACACGGGTAATAAAAATATCTCGTCGGCTATGCTTAAGGCTTGAGCAATCTGCGGGGCGAACTGGGCAGTGCGTGAAAATCTATGAGGCTGATAGACAACAACAATTCTTCGTTCGGGGTAAATATTTTTGACGGCGTTCAACGTTGCCTGAATTTCCGAAGGATGATGAGCGTAATCGTCCATGACCAGAATATTATTGCTGGTTGTGCCTTTTACTTGCATTCTTCGTTCGGAGCCGTGAAAAGTTTTCAGGATTGCCGCGCTGGTCTCGAAACTTATGCCGCAGAGTTCAGCCGCTGAGATTGCCGCAAGTGAGTTCAAGATGTTATGTTCACCTGAAACTTGAAGCTCAAGCGTCCCTATGAATTGGCCGTTGTGTGAGACTTTGCAGGTTGAGCCGCCGCCGTGGGAAAATTTTATGTCGTAAGCTCCCCAGTCGTAATTTTTCCCGAAGCCGTAACGTATGATTTTCCCGCGTGATTTGTCGCATTGAGCAAGAACCTTTTGCGTGCCCTCGTCCTCAGCGCAGATGATTAGAGTTCCGTCCTGTTTTCGTCCGTCAACAAAGCGAGTGAAAGCGTTGATTACGTCGTCTCTGGTCGGGTAATGGTCGACGTGATCCCAATCTGCATTGGTGATTATCGCGATTTCCGGATGGAATAACTCAAAACTTCCGTCGCTCTCGTCGAGTTCAGCGATAAAATATTTTCCCTTGCCTGATACTGCGTTGCTTCCGATGTCAGGAACATTCGCGCCGACGTAAATTGTTGGGTCAAGGTTAGCCCGCAAAAAAATTAATCCCGTCATTGATGAAGTCGTCGTTTTTCCGTGTGCTCCTGCAATCCCCACGCCGGAATATTTATTGAAAAGTGAGCTTAAGGCTTGGGCGCGTGAGAGAATTTTTATCCCGTTCCGTTCAGCCTCTTTGACTTCCTCGTTGTCGTGATGAACCGCAGAGCTTAAGATTAATGCGTCAGGCTTGAACTCGTCTATGTGTCCTCGTGAGTGGCCAATTTTGAATGGGATTGTGTCTAAGTCATAATGAGGTTTCTGCAAATCACAGCCGGTTACTTCCAGCCCATGAGCATGTAATAATTTCGCGAGCGCACTCATTCCAGCCCCGCCAATGCCCATGAGGTGAACGCGCTGAATGTTAGTCAATTATTTCACTCCTATAAAAATTTATGGTCAAGAAAGCATTATTTTAGCATGTCGTATTTTTGATTATGATACAATACTCACGAATTAAAATTATATAAAGAAAGGGGCTTGATTTAAAAATGGTAAACGTGTATAATTACTCGTTGCTCGTTGCTCGTTGCCTATCATATTCTAATTTAACTTCCCTGCAAACAATAAAGTCTTCGCTTACTTTCCATAAAGCAGGTGCCGCAAGATGAAAATTGTGCACTTATGCTTATGCGGATCTGTTACTGACGGCTGGAACTATCAAGATAATCTTTTGACTAAATGGCATCACAAAAACGGTCATGATGTAACCATAATAACTTCTCAGATAATCTTCAATGATAAAGGCTTACATATTATCCGAGAATCAAACGACAATGATTATATCAATTCCGATGGTGTTAGAACGATACGGCTTCCTATGCTCGGAGGCAATGACCCAAGTAAACCATGGAGCGGAATATATGAAGGTGTCTATTCAAATCTGGAGAAATTACAGCCAGAAATCTTATTTATTCACGGCGTAGTTCCTGGTAATCTTGAGGAAATCGTGAGATACGTAAAAAGACACCCAGAAATGAGAGTTTATGTCGATAGTCATGCTGATTACTCTAACAGCGGCTCTAAGAGAATGACCATCAAGAAATTTATACGTAATCTTATTCCTCGACGTTTCTTGAGAAGATGCGCGCTGCTCCCTTACGCTAGAAAATATTACGGTGTTCTTCCTGCAAGAGTTGATTATCTTGTCAAAGAATATAGAATACCACGTGAAAAATGTGAGCTGCTTTTGATGGGAGCTGATGACGATTTAGTAAATGAAGCGAAAAAACCTGAAGTCATCGACGAAATCAGAAGGAAACATAATATTCAGCCTGATGATTTCTTAATTATGACCGGCGGAAAAATTGACCGAGCTAAAACACAAACACTTCTCTTAATGGAAGCTGTAAGAAACATTCAAAACGAGCACGTGAAATTGATCGTCTTCGGTTCAGTTGAAGAATTTATGCGAGAAAAATTTTACTCTCTCGTTGACGACGTAAATGTGCAATATATAGGCTGGGTTGAAGCAAGAGATTCATACAAAGTTTTTGCGGCTTCGGATCTGGTTGTTTTTCCCGGCAGGCATTCAGTTTTTTGGGAACAAGTTACAGGTCTGGGCATTCCTATGCTGTGTAAGGACTGGGAAGGAACTCACCACGTCGATTTAGGCGGAAATGTGAGATTTTTGACGCAGGACAGCACTCAAGAAATACAAAGAGAGATTGAGAGGCTGATAAATTTTCCTGAAGAGTATAAACGTATGAAAAGCGTCGCTCTTAACGAGGGCATAAAAACTTTTTCGTACAAGAATATAGCGAGGCAGAGCATAGAAGAATAAAAATAACCCTGCCAATAATTTCTTTCTTAAAATCGTATAACTTCAGGTGCCTTAAAGCTGGTTTTCATATACTCGACGAAATCAACAATTTTCTCTTCATTAATAAACGGTGCCTGAAGTCTTACACTTTGAGAAAAATTCGTGCTCCTGAATAGTAAATTATTCCTCAAAACTTGATATACTCGCTCTTCGTAAAACTCTCTGACATATAACCGACGAACTCCGAAATTTTCTCCTCGTTTATGAATGGCGCTTGAAGTCTTATTGATTGCGGGAAACTCGTACTTGTGAAGAGTAAATCTCCTTTACCTGTGAGCTTCATAGCGTCAGGAACTCCGAAGTTCTTCGCGTCGTTTTCGTTCGCAAGTGTGAATGCGGCTCTTGCTGGAATATTCGCCTTAATCAACGTCGTAACAACCTCAGCTGATGGCTTCTGAACAGTTAACATCAAGTGAATTCCTGCGGCTCCAGCCTTCTGTGATAATTTTCCGAGCAAACTTTCAATCTCACTTTCACCGGAATAAATCAAGTCAGCGAGTTCATCGATAATTATTACGATTTCAGGGAGTCTGTCTTTTTTCGGGAGCTTGCGATTGTACGAGGCTAAATTTTTCACGTGAGTTCTGGCAAATTCCGACGTTCTAGCTTCCATCTCGCTGAATGCCCACTTGAGAGCCTTCAACGCTTCCGATGCCTCGAAAATCGGCGAACTCAACAAATGCGGAAGTCCTTCATACGGCGCAAACTCAACATGTCTGGGGTCAATCAAAATCAGCTTCAACTCTTCGGGCGTTCTGAATGAACACATACTGAGAATACATGAATCTACGAACATGCTTCGGCCTGAGCCTGTATTCCCGGCGATTAGGAGATGAAGAATTTCATCAAGCCCCTGCACTAAAACTTTCCCGTCAATCTGAACTCCCAAAGGAAGCGGCAATCTTAAACGTGTAGTCTTGAACTCGCTATCCTCTAAAATATTTCCCAAAGTTATAATTTTCCTGTCGCTGCTGGGAACTTCAACTCCGGCGTAATGCGTCCCCAAAATCGGAGCTTCGATACGAACGGGCATTGATGCAAGCGCGATTGTGAGTTCGTTGTCGAGGGCTTCAAGCTGACTAACTTTTGTTCCAGGCGAAAGCTCAAGCTGATATTGAATTACCGACGGACCTTTTACGACGTTTGCGATTGAGGCGTTGACGTGAAAATTTTTCAGCGTCGAGATTATTATTTCACCTTGATTGTCCGAAGAATTTTTGCTAGTCTCATCATCCTTAGGCTTTGGCGAAGGCCCGAAAACTTCAACCGGAGGAAAAGCGGATTTCGTGTTAATGGGCTTCTCGGCGGCTTCAATATCTTTCTCGTCTGGAGCTGTTAAATCCGGAAGAGGACGGCGGATTTTTTTCTGTCTCGGCGGATTAATCGTGCGTCTCTTGGCTGGTGCATCGAGTTCGCCGGAGTCGATAGCCGCTAAAATGTTGTCGATAATTTCAATCGTATTCGAACATGCCGGAATAATATTTACGTCCTCAGGCTCATTCTGATAATCATAGCCGTAATCGTAAGCGTATCTGTCTTCTCTGAGGATTGGAGCAGGAATATCCTTCATAAAAGCAATCTCCTCAGGTGTCAACTCATAATCTCCGGCCAATTTTGGAGCAGTAACATTAGGCTTCTCCGGTTGTTCTCGTTTTCGTTTAGGCTTGCGGGGTTCGTCGTCGTAATCTTGAGATTTCTTTTTGCGCCTGAACTTGAACGAAGGCAACGAAGGAAGCTCAACGCTCAAAATCTTTAACCCGAATAAATAAGCGGTGAGAATGAACGAGAGAATTACGAGCAGGAGAGCTATAAACGTTCCTACGTTGAGGACGAAAAATTTCGCCAGGCCAAGCCCAAAACTTCCCGGCTGAGCTAAAGTCATTTCGGAGTTCCAACCGGCCTCGCGCAATAATCCCAGCATAAACGCAAAGGAAATGTAGAGCTGAATTGTCCCCAAAATCTGCCGCCTGACCTTCGGAATTCGACGCTTCATAAAAGCTGCCGCGCTCAGATAAAGCCCGAATAACAAGAGAATAATTACGGCTCCTCCCCATGAGTTGCGTAAATATTTTCCCAGTTCTCGGCCTCCTTCTCCTGTTAATGAGCTGTCGAAGAGTGCTAATATCATGTAGATACAGGCTATGAAGATTGCGACTAAGATTAATTCTCCCCAGCTGGTTTTGTTCTCTCTGCGTCTCCTGCTCAAGAATAATTTTCCCCCTTTTTATTTCGATGAACGAACTTCCCTAATATTTCGCTGATGTTCGGTGCTAGTCTTCGCGAAATGATGATAGCCGTCTTTTCCTGCGACGTAATAATAATACTCGTTATCTTCCGGATCTAAAGCTCCTCCCCACGCTTCAATTCCAGGAATACAAATAGGTCTTGGCGGAAGTCCGGAAATTTTGTACGTGTTATAAGGCGAGTCGACCTCTAAATCCTTATACAGGACGCGCGTTAACTTTCTCCCTTTAAGTCTCCAAGCATATACAACAGTAGCGTCAATCTGGAGCTTCATGTTCTTGCGCAATCTATTGTGAATTACTCCGGCAACGGTCCGGCATTCGGCATCATGCAAAACTTCACGCTCAACCATTGAGGCAATAATCGAAGCGTCCTGAATATCTTTCGACGTTAATTTATGTTCGGTGATTAAATCTCCCCAATGTTTCCACCATGCAGAAGCCGAAGTGTTGATAATCTCGTCAGCTGTCCTGTCAACAAGCATAAAAGTCTCAGGCATCAGGAAAGCCGCGCGGGTATATTCATCGTTGGGAAGAGTTTTTAATATCTCCAGCATCTTCGGAGGATAATTCGCATCATTCAAAATAGAACGTGTTATATTTTGTCGCGTTAATTCTTTATCTTGGCTCATGAGTGAATCTATTAACATGAAAACGTCAATTCCCGGCAAAATTTGAGCTTTCAACAATGCGGGCTTAACGAAGCGTAATTGTCTGGCCAAGTTCCAAGCATCCGAAGGGACGACGCTGTAATGTCCTGCTCTAATTCTCTTGTCAATGCCGAATTTTACCATCCATTTTGATAATTCCTGAGGTGAACCCGTAACTAAAGCTCCGTAAACTTCAAAAGCTCGTGCTGCCTGTGAAGCCGTCATTCCCTGTTCGATTACAACGCTGACTTTGTCGCCGTCGGGAATTGGAATTACGCGTTCCCAGAAATTGCCCGGGACTTTGAGACGATAAGCCGTGAAAGCTCCTGCTCCTGAAGCAATGATGAACAGGAGAAAGAGAATTAAGCCGAGTAAAGATTTTCGCTTTCGTTTTTTGCGATTTGGTTTGAGTGTAGAATTTCTTTGCAAGTTTAAGCACATCCTGTTAGTTTTTGGCATTATAGCATTAAGAATATGTGTTGCGCTTGAATTTCCTTAAATGTTTTCTTAGTCGTCGTCATTTAGCGGGTTGGTATCTGATGAAATTCTCACTCTCCCCTCGTAAAATATCACGTAATATTTATCGGTTTCGTTATTATTAGCAACCGTGAGCGTAAAATTTTTATCAAATGTATTGTTTGAAGCTCCATAAGTAATGTTATTCATATTCGATAAAATTTTAATTCCAGAGCTTATCTCAAAATTCTCACGAAAATATCTACTTGCCAACGAATTATCATAAATTTCGAAAGACGTATAATACCTGTTGATATCCGTAAACTTTATCGCAAAATTCTTGTGTTTTCTGTCGGCTTCTTGAGTTAATCTATGGAACTTTGACATAATTTTTTCTGCCTCACGTTTGGGAGTTTGCCTAAAAGCGTTGATATTCAGGGTCGCAACACTTCCGAGAATTATAATTATAATCATCGCTGTAAGAAGCTCTATAAGAGTAAAAGCACGTCGTTTCATTTATATATCCCTCACAGTCAATACAAGTTTGAAAATTATCTGCTGAGTTTGAGCCTTCTGTGAGACCGGAAGCATTACACTCTTGAACAAGTCGTTTTGTTTCAGGCCCTCTGTCATTTGGAGAATCGATTTATCATCCGCAGCTTTGCCGTCAATCACAACGCTGAAACCTCCCGTTACAACTCGTGAATAAGTTGCTGTGTCAAATTTTATTCCTGTCGCCGAGTTAGCCTCCAGCGCATTCATAATTTCAAGCACAGGAATATCCGTCTTCAGGAACTCTAAAATTTTCTCGGTTTTATCTTTCTGGCGTTCAAGTTTCGAGTTTGATTCTGTCAACTCAATTCTTTGTCGGGTTAAATCGTTGACGTTCGCGCGCATATAATCAATTTCGAGTTTAAGGTGATTAATTCGTGTTACAGCGAAAAATATTGTTGCGATTGATAACAGCAGGAAACTCGAGAGAAGCCCCCAGAAAATTAA
This sequence comes from Synergistaceae bacterium, assembly GCA_017454625.1. Lineage (GTDB taxonomy): Bacteria > Synergistota > Synergistia > Synergistales > Aminobacteriaceae > JAFUXM01. Next base: position 20,424 of record JAFTCP010000130.1, on the reverse strand, counting down.
CCTGTTAGCATTAAATGAATATCTGCGGCGTTCAAGCTCTACATATTCAGCGGGCCTTAAGTCGAGCGAGGAGAAACCTGAAAGATTATGATTTGCACACCCCAAAGCCGAAGCATAAGAATCCGTTATGTTCACGATCTGCATTGAAGAATTTGTGCTTAACTGGAAATTCAAATCAGCAAGTATAATCCTCTCAACTCTAACTGTCTTATAAGTCGTATTGATATATTGCATAGTATTCAAGATGTCCTGAATACCGTTAGTGTTATTTGCTGACCTGAAGAAAATTCCGGCACCGTCATAAATCGTGATGATAGAATTAGGTTCTGCGAAGATGCTTAAACCTGATCTTGCTTCGGGGATTGCGCGGACTGTCGCAAAATTTATTGGCTCAATTGATCCCGCAGGAAGTCCGGCCTCTCTTGCAATGTTCAAAATTTTCTCGATTATTGCGATTTTTGCGGCGGCGGCTAATACTGTGATTTCATCGCGTTCAATATTATCATTAGGAGTTTTTACGATGATGACATCAAAGACTGAATCCATTCTCAAGAAAGTAAAATGTTCCTCAAAGCTGAGATCAAGCGTGCTTCGAACATCATCAATGCTCATTCTCGGAAATGATAATAATCTTATTACGGCATCACCAGCAGGAAGGCCAATGCTGACTGGTTCACGAATGCGGCCCGTCTGCCTGCGGATTTCTTCAAAGGCTGCCTTGAGCATGTCAAAATTCTTGATTGCATTATTAACGATACAGCCTTCAGGAAGAGGAACTTGAACTTTTTTGAGCGGTTGATTTTCCTCGTCAAGCTCTATAAAGTGTAAAAAGTTGTCGTGAATTGCTAAGCCCGCTGAATTGCCCGATATTTTCTTTTTCTTGTTATGGTCAAATGAAATTTTCATTTTGCTAATACCAAATTTCCTCGTAAGCTAAAGTTTTGCCGTTATGAATAAGAACCTGAAGCATCAAAGAATTTCCGGCGGGTAAAGTTGTATAAGCCCTGATGAGATAATAATCTGCTCCCATAGGCGGGAAAATTCTTTCATAAACGGGGATATTTTCCCATTCTGACTCCTTAAAGCCATTCAGCACAGGCCGTTCTTGAAGCGTATAATCCAAATCATAAATGCAAACGTGATATTCCTTGTCCCAATAATTTTGGGGAAAACCATTCAGCTTTATATTTGCATGAAAAGTTTTATAGTCTGCTGTTCGCGGCTGAGTATTCGGCGTTAAACTTCCCTTAGCTGTTTGCACAAGATTTTCGAGCCTCATTCTAACTTGCATCATTGCGCGGGCTTCCTTGCTGGAAACGCTTTCATTCTCAGCGAAAAAAAAGACCTGAGACGTGATCATCATTGCCGCAAGCATAAAGACCAGGACGTTCATTAATGAAGCTCCAGGACGTTTTTTATTCATGAGATTATCTCCTCTCGGTTGGCATGAAATTTTCTCGTTGAAGAAGTCTCATGCTCAAATAAAAATGCCTGAGAAATAATCAAGACGCTAATTAACAAAATTTTTTCATTCATAAGATTATCTCCTCTGGTTTTACATGAAAAATTTTTTTTGCTGAAGAAGTCTCATGCTAAGATAAAAAATACTTGCGAAATAGTCAAGACAGCCGCAAACATAAACGCCAATACGCTGATTAATGAAGCTCCCAAGCGTTTTTTACGCATGAATATTTTATCAATTTCAAATTTGCATCGTTGATTATATTTGCAGATTTCACATAATTTTTTGTCGTGTAAAATTTTCGGATACCTCCTTAACGTTATTATATCGAAGGCAGCATGAAACAGTTCCGGCAATCCTGATTTAATCATAGCGCTTACGTTTTTAGAGCTGAATGCATCGGGGGCTTTGTCAGCGTCATCGAGATAAATAATTTCGACCGAAGGAATTATTCCCGTAATTTTATAGATTAACCAGGCATAAATTAAACTTTGCGACAATGGGACAGTAATATCAGATTTGCTGTAACCCTTGAACTCGATTAATCTTGCTTCGGCCCTGTCAGGATTAAACATTAGAGCATCATAACATCCGACAACAACTAATCTACCGCCTTCTAAATCGTAAAAGCTCCGTAATTTTTGCTCAGGCATCTTGAAGACAGTCCGCATATTTTTCACGGGGTCATTAATCAGCGACGGGATATTAATAAAATAGTCGGACATAGCTTTTACCCAAATTTTCACGCCTTTAGCCATAGCCAACAATTGGCCCGAAGAGAATTTTTGCGAGTTTTCAGCTATGAACGGCATAAAAATATTTTTCCGCACTGTTTCTTCAAGAGTTTCGGACGAGATAGAGCGCGCAATTTTCAGGTGTAAGGGATTTTCGGGATGAGCTGCGGCCTTGAAAAATTTCTGAGCAATATTCTTATGGAAGATTGAGCCGTAAGCCTGACCGTTTCCCTGAATGCCGATGCTCCAAACGGATTTATCGCCTTCATGAATTTTCATAGCAAAGAGGGCCGGACATCTCTGACAGATTGCTAGATCGCTGACATTGACGAAACATTTTCTATTCATTTTTCGGTTAAGCCTATAAGCGTTTCCGTCTTAGTTTGGAATATCCTGAAATCCTCGCGATGATTTTTTGCGAATGATAAAAATTTTTCACTCTCAACGAAAATTCCCCGCTGGGCTAAAATATTCAAAGTTTTATCGATGGCTAATAATTTCATCGGTGAAGTGTCTAATATTTTCATGAGTTCCCGCATCAAATTTTTCTCGTCAAAGTCTAAATTTACATTGTGATTAACAGGAGGATTTTTTGCAGTATGCCCGGATTTCTTAAAGTCAATATCAAGCAGTCTTAAACTTCCGGCCAACTCTCTTAAATCCTCACGTGAAGCCTGTTTATTTCCTGATGATGTAAAAATGCTGACATTTCCGCCGTCAATCTGATTAATCAAGTCCATAAATGCATACCATGAAACTCTTGACTCTTCGTCTAACAAAACAGCTTTTCCTCCGAGACTTTCAAATTCACGAAGATAATTATTAGCCTGCTTATAAGTCTTCTTGAATAATTTTCGTTCGGAGATGTAAAAGCATAAGCCTTCAGGGTAAGCGTTCAAGAAAGAAATTCCGTGCTTTAAGCCCGCTGATATGACGAAATGACTTTTTGAGGCCGCAATGATGAACATAAATTTTTTGCCAGAATACGAACCGAGAAATTTTACGGTTTTTCCGTCGCCTTGAGATAATTCAAAGCCTTCGTGAGATTTCAGCCAGACTTCAAGAGCAAGCGTGAGATGATCTGCGTTCGGAGGCCATGAGGAGGCTTCTGCTTCGATTTTACTGTAAATTTCATCGTAAGTGTTCCTGATTGTGTTATCAATTTCATTTTTCTCAACGCGCGGGATATTATCACCTTGAGTTATGACGGAATCAGCGAGCTTCAGGACATTTCTAGGAGAAGTTCCCTTTGTCAATTTCGGCTCTAACCTTTTCATAAGCCAATTATATTTTTCGTCAAGTTCTTCCTTGCTGTTATGCGGGAATGCTGACTTCAAACGCTCTCTTACAAGCTGTTGTGCCTGCTCTGTTGAACATGGATGCATTATAATCGTGTTCCCTAAACGATGAGTTACAGCATGATCTAAAACAGGAAAAAATACTTCGTTCCAAGTTTCAGGCTTCATGAAGGCTAAAGGCAGGACACCTGAGACGTTATTAACGAGAAGGCTTATAACTCTTCCCCAAGCATGAATTAACTCCGTCTCGCGCGGCATTGCGTCTAACTCGTCGAAACAAATTATCATTGGAACTTTTGCATAACCCAAAACTCTGCCGATTGAGATAATAATTTTCTCCGCATCGTTTTCACGTTCAGCGTTATTCATTGAAGAAGTATCTCTAGCAGGAAGCCCGAAGCGCAAAGAATCATCTTCATCAAGTCCCTCACGGAGCCATTCAAGCAGATATAATTTTTCTGTCTCGTCAGCTGCCCGCAAATAACTCATCAAGCATCTTAGAAATACTCGGTCAATTCCCGGCATATCCCGCATGAGATAAATTTTCGTGTCAATCTTGTCAATTCCTGTGAAACCGTCAATTTTTCTTCGCTCGCTGTAAATGCTCATCATCTCGCTCAACAACATATCGAACTGTGAACGCTTGCTGAAATTTTTATGCGCAAGACTGATGAAAATTTCTGATAACAAATCGTGCATGACGCTGTCGGGATTTCTGAAAGTTCTGACACTCACGAAGATTGCGGGCCATCCGTAACTTTTCATTCGACGTAAAAGTCTTGTGAGCATGTGAGTTTTTCCCGAACCAGTTTCACCGATTATCAATCCTGCGGCAGGCTCGGAAGGCTTCCGGCGTTTATCGCGCAAAAGCTGTTCGATCTCTTCTGAGACATCACGATTAAGCTGCTGAATATCAGGATTTGTATTCTCAAACGGTGTCGGTGATATGCGAGACCTGAACGGATTATTTTTGCGTAATTCTTCGAGGATTAAGTCATTATTTTCCGGCATTCCAAGTTACCGTTCCCATTCTGATATTATTTTCGTCGGTGAAGCAATCGTTATTCTCTTCAGGTGTCATTGTCGAAGCGTCGCCCTCGTGAAGCTGGATTACTTCCTCGTCGCGTAATTTCCTCAACATCTCATCGAAGACTTCACGCGGCCAATTCAATTCACGTCTTAAGTCGCAAATCCTTACAAAGATTCTCCCTTTATCCAACGCATAAAAAGCCTCACGAAATTTTCCGGGACCGTAATCCCTCTTGCCTCCTTCCTCCTCAGGCTTTCCTGAAGGTGTCATTGCTGGTGAGCTTGATGCGCTTGCTGAAGCTGTCGTTTCAGTCGACATAATTGGTGTGGCTGATGATGTCTCTGCAATTGCTTGTGATGGACTTTCTTTTTGCCCCGACTTGTCAATCGTAATTGTTTCATTTGCTGCTGTTGACGTTCTCGCTAATGCTGCTGCTGTAAATTCTTTCTTCGCCGGCTTATCAATGAAGACAATTTTTACATCGAGTGTTTCTGTCAGAACTAATTTTGCGCGCCCTTCTTCGATTAAGTTATTCACGATGTCAAGAAACTCTTTTTTCGTGAACGGAAGATTTTTAGCGATCATCTTCGGAGTTGAAGACTTGCTCGAATTTATCAACGAGATTACGAGTTCAGAAGGCTCACAGGGAATTAAAATATAAAGCAATAATCCCTTCTTATGAAAAATAAATCTGTCCTCTAAAAACGGCTCAAGTTTCTTGCGGATCACCGGGCCGGTTAATCCGTTCTTAATGCCAAGTTCCTGTCTGAGTTCAGCACTGAGCATTGACGGTAAATTTTTTACGTTTGCAAATCCCTTGTTCTTCTCGAGAATGCCTTGAATTACATCGGGTATATTTTTCTCCGGCATGCTAAAATTTCACCCCTAAAAATTTATTACTGGAACATTCATAATTTTAGCGCATTAAGTGAAACGTGAAACTATAATTACACATAATTTTTCTTGCAATCCGATAAATCTTACATGAGCCTGATAAAATACTCGTAAAAATCTTTCTTGACTGGAGAAATTACATGCATCATGAACCCGTAATGTTAAACGAAGTAATCACTCTCATAAAATCTCATTCTTCGCACGCAAAAATTCTTGACGGAACTTTAGGACTTGGCGGATATTCTGAGGCTTTCTTGCAAAATTTTCCTGAAAGTTTCGTTTTGGGAATTGACAGAGATACACAGGCAATAAATTTTTCACGTGAAAGACTTCAAGATTATTCATCAAGATTTCAGGCGTTACATAAAAACTTCGGAAGTCTTGATGAAATCCCTGATATTAATAACTTTGACGTTTACGTTTTCGATTTGGGCGTGTCGAATATGCAATTATCACTCCCAGAACGCGGCTTTTCGTTCCAGAACGACGGGAAACTCGATATGCGAATGAACCCCGACGATGAAAATTTATTGACGGCTGCCGAAGTGTTGAAGACTTGCGACGAAAAGACGCTCACGAAAATTTTTCGGGATTACGGCGAAGAGAGATTTGCGAACTTGATAGCTTCAGCGATTAAACGAGCGAAATATCCCATTGAAACAACTTCGGACTTAGTAAAGCTAATCCGTGAAACTCTGCCTCAACCAGTTCAACGGAAAATGGGAAGTCATCCGGCACGAAGAGTTTTTCAGGCCCTCAGAATTTACGTCAACAACGAAACAGGCGAACTCGAAAATTTACTCGAAACTCTTCCGAAAGTTGCTCACAAAGAAGCGTTGATTATATTCGTGTCGTATCATTCACTTGAAGATAGGCTCGTAAAATTATCCTTCCGTGAATGGCAGAAGAATAACAAGGGGAAAATCTTAACACGTCATCCGATTACGCCGTCTGATGAGGAAATCAGACGTAATTACAAGTCTCGCAGCGGAAAATTAAGGGCATTTTGTCTTATTATGGACTAGGTATTTTTCGCAAAATGTGATATTATTTTCATGCACAAAAATTTTTCCAAGAAAGAAGCGGGGGCGAAGGGAGTGCGTAAAAATCATTCAAATAGACTAACTTTAACAGTAAAATTTGCCTTAGGTTTAGGTGTTGTAATTTGTCTCGTTATTGGTCTTGGGATTTTAAGGTTTCACGCTGCACGTCTAGCCTATTATCTTGAGTCAATCAATCAATCCATAAAAACATATTCAGACGAAGAAGTTGTATTGCGGCAGGAATTATCTGGTCTTGTTGCTCCAATCCGAATTTACTCGTACTGCAAAGAGAGCTTAGGAATGCAGAAGGTTACGAAGGCCGAAACTCTTCCGATCAGGATGCGCAATGAAACTCTCACAGCGTCGCAGAACTATTCACCTTCTCAGCGTCAGAGCTGGCGTACGGCTTTAGCGTGGCTCTTAGGAAGATAATGAACAATGCCCGCACAAAATTCATCACGCAAAGGCAGGGCCGGTAATCCCTGGATATTATTCGTATTTTTTTTCTCAGTAATAAGCATAACTTTAATAGCAAGACACTGTTACCCAAATCCCAGAGTTCTTGAACAGTCTCAAAAGCAATATTGGCGGAAAATTCCCCTTAAGTCAGCACGAGGAATTATTCAGGACTCCAAAGGAAACGCATTAGTAATCTCTGAAGCTATGCCGGCGTTCGCAATTGACCCGTCAAGAATAGTTTCAACGGATTACGAAGAACTCGTGCAAATTCTTTCACAGGACATGCTCGCAAAAGTAATCTCCAAGATCGAGACAAAATCGCAATTCATGTGGCTCAAGCATAAAGTTGCTGACAACGAAGCCGCGAAGTATAAAGCCGTAATGAAAAAAGTTAAAGCCCTCCGCGAAATTGATGAACCTTACCGCAAATACACGAACAATAAATTAATGTCTCACGTTCTCGGCTTCTGCGATAATGACAACAAGGGACAAGCCGGAATTGAGCAGACTTGGGATAATACACTTTACTCTCCTCCGGGACAAAAAATCGTTGTAAGACGACCGGGAACTCAAGCGTCATCTATGATTGAGCAGGACAACGATAAACATTCAGTTACTCCGACAATCACGCTCACGCTAGACAGCAGAATACAATACGTCGTCGAGAAGCATTTATTCAAGACAGCCGAAGCTGAAGCCGCGAAATGGGCCGTATGCATCTGCATGAACCCTAACACCGGCGAAATTCTCTCAATGGCGAGCTACCCGACTTATGACCCGACAAATCGAAAAAGTTTGACGATGGAAGCATTATCGAACGGCGCAGTCAGTCGAGGTTACGAACCCGGCTCAACGTTCAAGCCGATTTATTTGGGAGTTGCTCTCGAAAGAGGCTGGGTTAGGAAAGATGAAATGTTCTTCTGCCCGGCGAGATTGAAAGTTGCTGACGGTTCCATTCGTGAATCCGACGCGCGAATAGCATTAGGCAACGTTGACACAGCACAGCTCATAATAAAGTCCTCCAACGTTGGAATGGCTCAGATTGGAATTAGAGCTGAGAAGACGAAAATGTATGAAAGTTTGCAGGCTTTGGGATTTGGTCAGGAACCTGATATTGAATTGCCCGGTGTCGCTCGCGGAATTTTGCCTTATCCTGAGAACTGGCGCGGAATTACTCCTGCTAATATCGCGATCGGTCAGGGATTGGCCGTAACTCCTCTTCAGCTTATTAACGCGATGGCGGCAATCGTCAACGGCGGAAAGTTAATGAGCCCGTATATCGTCAAGGAAGCAATAAATTCTGCCGGTGAAGTTGTCTATAAGGGAGAGCCTAAAGTTATGCGGGAAATTTTTACGTCCGAGACTACAGCATGGATTAAGCAAACTATGAGAAGGGTTGTACTTGAAGGGACTGGCAAGAGGGCGGCAACTCCGATTACTAACGTTGCAGGGAAAACCGGAACTGCTCAGGTGCCGGAAAAAGGAGTTTACGCGAAGGGAAAATACGTAGCTTCGTTTATTGGCTTCTGGCCCTACGAAGACCCGAAATATTTAATGCTCGTGTTGTTCGGTGAACCTTCACGAGGAAGATATTACGGAGGAGATTTAGCGGCACCGGTGTTCAAGTCTATAGTTGAAGAAATGGCAGAACTCGAATATTATTCATAAAAAATTTTGTGAAGGCAGGTTAAAAACTTGAGCGTAAAATTTAGCGAAGTCCTGAACTTTATGCGGGGAAAAACTATTGATGTCCGTATGAAGTCTCAGGACGATTTTTTTGTTGAAGATGTAATTTCCGACAGCCGCGACGTTAAGCCCGGAACTCTATTTGCTTGCATTACTGGCGAGAAGTCAGACGGTCATAAATTCGTCAAGTCAGCACAAGAAAAAGGAGCATGCGCGCTTCTCTGTGAACATGAAGTTAATTGTGATTTGCCGCAAATTATCGTCGAACACGTCAGGGATTATCTCGGCGAAATTTCTTCACTCGTCTATAATCACCCGTCAAGCAAGTTATTAATGGTTGGAGTTACAGGCACGAACGGCAAGACGACGACGACTTACATAACTCGCAGTATTCTTCAAGCCGCCGGAATTCGTACGGGATTACTCGGGACGATTATTGAGAGCGACGGAGTTAATGAGAAAGATGCGGACAGGACGACACCGGAGAGCTGTATTGTTCAGCGTCAGCTTGCTAACATGGTGAAAAATGGGTGCGGGGCTTGCGTTATGGAGACTTCCTCACATGGATTATTCTTCGGAAGGCTCAAAGGTGCGTTATATGACGTTCCAGTTTTCACGAATTTATACCCTGAACACTTAGACTTTCACGTAACTATGGAGAATTATTTTGCGGCGAAAAAGTTATTGTTCACGAATTACACGAAGCCTGATTATCTCGGTGCGGCCAATTTCGATGATGAATGGGGAAAAAAATTACTCGCTGAATTTCCCGGCAAACTTCGCGGCTTTGGACTGAGCGAGGGAGCTTCATCACGAGTAATTAACTCTAAGACGAGCATTGACGGCACAGAATTAGAGATTTTCACGGAGGGTTTCAAGAATTTAACTCTTCACAGCCCGTTAGTCGGAGATTTCAACATCATGAACACGCTTTGTGCTGTTACTGCGATGCGCGGACGCGTTGACGATGAAGCAATCGTTAAGGGAATTGCGAATGTCCCTCAAGTTCCCGGAAGGTTAGAGAGAATTGATTTACCGAACGGAGCTTGCGTATTCGTTGACTTTGCGCACACACCTTCAGCGTTGAAAAGTGTCTTAAGCGTAATCCGTAAACTTTCAGGAAACGAGCGCAAAATTATCTCGATGTTCGGACACGGAGGCGGACGTTACCAGCAGAACAGGCCCGAACTCGCAAAATCAGCCTCAGAATTTGCCGACGAGATTATCATAACTTCCGACAACGCTCGCGACGAAGACCCCGCGAAGATTGCTGAAGCTATAGCGTCAGGAGCGACAATCCCGTATAAAACTATTCTTGACCGCCCCGAAGCCGTAAAATTCGGACTGGATAACTTGAAGCCCGGAGATATTTTAGTTATCACAGGAAAAGGCCCGGAGAAGTTCATAACGATTAAGGGCGAGAAAATACCGTTCTGTGATGCTGAAGCCGTAAAAGCCTGGCGAGATGCGCATTAATGAAGACGACATTAATAGAGTTATTTGCTGATGTCCCAGAAAAATTTGTAATTTCTCTCTATAATTTTCATGACAATGAGAAGTTATTAGTTGAGGCGGGAAACACAATTTTTATGCTTAACAGGAGAATAGCATTATGAACATGAAATTATTTGCTGAAGTTGACAGGAGAATTTTGCAATCATGAATATGACATTGATAGAGTTATTTGCTAATGTTCCGGAAAATTTTGCGTCTATGGAGTTTCCTTCGCATCTTGCGACTGACAGCCGAGACGTAATTCCGGGCGGAGCTTTTGTTGCTTTGGAAGGTGAGAAGACTGACGGGCATAAATATATTCCGCAGGCAATTCAAAACGGAGCAAGCCTAATCATCGTGAGACGCGGAAAAGTTCCTGAGAACGTTAATGTTCCTGTGATTGAGCTTGACAATCCTGAACGAGATTTAGCCGAGATTGCCTCGAAAAAGTTAAAAGCGCACGACTTGCACGACATTATAGCCATCACCGGAAGCGTCGGAAAAACTACGACACGTGCCGCGTTGCAAAGAGTTCTAAGCCCGCGTTTCAAGGTACACGCTCCCGAACGAAGTTTTAACACGTTGATTGGCTGTACAGCTACGATTATGGGGATGCCGCTTGAGACTGAAATTTTAATTTTGGAGTTTGGCGCTAATAAACCTGGCGAGATTAACGAACTCACGGAATATTTCCCGCCGTCAATCGCAGTTCTCACGGCTGTAGCTCCTGTTCATCTTGAGGGTTTCGGTTCGGTCGAAGGAGTTTTACGCGAGAAGATAAAAATTGTCCGCTCAGAAAATCTCGTAAAAATAATCTTCAACAATGACAATGAATATCTCAGCGAAAAGTTTAAATATGTCGTGAAGTCAATGGGTGTCGGGGAAGCTAAGGATTCTGATTTTGTCCTCGCAATCGATAACTCCGAATACATGCTTCCGGCTTTGTCGTTCGTTTTGTCTCATCGTCCCACTCAGGAAATTGCGCGCTTCACAGCCAACATTTGGGGAAGACATAATGCGATGCCTTTAGCTCTTGCGGCTTCGGTTGGTCATGAACTCGGAATTGACTTGCAGGACTCGGCGGAAGCTCTCAAAGGATTTCAGGCTCTCACGGGACGCGGACGGGTAATAATTCTTGAGAACGGCAAAAAGTTTTTGGTTGACGACGCTTATAACGCTAACCCAGCATCAATGAGCGCATCACTCGGAACTTTCGGGCGTGTCCGGGCAAATGGGAAAGTTGCGATTTTAGGCGAAATGAGAGAACTCGGCGAAAACGAGGCAAAATTTCATGCTGACTTACAGCCCTTGTTAGAGGGAATTGATAAAGTTATTCTAGTCGGTAAAATCTGGCGTGAGGCTTTTGCTGAGAACGAGAATTATATTTTTGTCGACACTTGGCAGGAAGCTCTTGAAGCTGTGAAGAATATTGACGAGTGGCAGGGAATGTTGATTAAAGGCTCACACAGCATCGGGCTTGATAACGTCGTGAAGGAAATTGCAGGATGAAATTTTACACGGGCTTAATCTTTTTCGCGCTCAGCATAATTCTCCAGTTCATATGGATAAAATATCAGCGCCGCAAGCACCTCATGAACCAGCAGAAATGGTACGGCGTGAATATTGACACGGAAATAAAAGCGGCTACTCCTTCAATGGGAGGGGTAGTTTTTTTGTGCATGGGATTTCTCGCGCTCATTCTCAACTTTTCGCTGAACTCGTTAATTTTCTGGTCTCTTCCGGTTTTGAGCGGACTAATAGGCTTCGTTGATGACTGGTTAAAATTTACGTCTCACACTAGCGAGGGCTTCAAGAGTTTGTCAAAGTTGAAGTGTCAATTATTATTATGCGGCGTTTGGGTTCTTGCAATCTTCTTCATGGGAAATTTGGGTTTATGGCCGGGAATTTATGATGCTGGCGGCTGGCTTGCAATCCCTCTTGCGTTCTTGATGACAGCAGGGACTATTAACGCCGTGAATATTACGGATGGGCTTGACGGTTTAGCGGCTGGAAGTTTCTTAATCTCGCTCGCCGTAATGTTAATCTTAATCCCCGTGAATGAGTTTAACTCGCAAATTTTGATTGAACTGTTCTTCATGACTTCGGGCTTCCTCTTCTTCAACACGAGGCCGGCAAAAACTTTTATGGGAGATACGGGTTCTCACTTTCTCGGCGGAGCATTGGCGGCTTTGTGCGTGATGAACGGTAGGACTTTAGCGATTATTCCGGCGGGATTTATATTTATCGTGGAGATGTTGAGTTCAGCAATTCAGATTTTCACGATACGCAAGCTAAACAAGCGAATTTTCCTGATGGCTCCGTTACATCATCATTTTCAGAAGAAAGGGCTTGACGAGACGGCCGTAACGTTAAGATTTTGGCTTGTTCATGCCGTCGGAGCTGTGATGATTGGCCTGTTGTTATTGAGTGTGTAAAATTTTTCTGATGGATTACGTCGTCATTCTATATCGACAAAGTATTTGACGAGATTTAAGATGTTAACTTGTTCATGCTGTCGAGTTATGATTAACAAAGTTTTTTTGTCTGAAAATAAAATTATCGCTGTTTGTCTTAGTGAGAGTTATGCGTTAATATTCTCTCATCCAATCAAGAAACACAAAGGAGAGCAGATTAAATTATGTCAGTCGGAAAAAGAATATATCTCAGGCGCAACCTTCCGGATCCCGCGTTAATCGAGGAGTTCAAGAATATCCCGGCCTCTAACACAGCGGACGTAATGGGCAGAAGTTCAGCGATGAACCCGCGTATTCACCTCGTCAGCAGTCCGAAAGCTCAGATGATGGCGGGCCCGGCATTCACGGTTAAGTGCAGAGCTGGCGACAATTTAGCTTTGCATGCCGCGTTGAATTACTGCACCGAAGGCGACGTTCTTGTTGTATCGAACGAAGAGGACAGCACACGCGCATTAATGGGCGAGATTATGATGGCGTATCTTTATCTTCAGAAAAAAGTTGCTGGTATCGTAATCGACGGGCCAATCCGCGACATTGACGAGATAGGCAAGTGGGATTTCCCCGTTTACTGCACAGGGACAACTCCAGGCGGCCCCTACAAAGAAGGTCCCGGCGAAGTCAACGTTCCGATTTCTTGCGGAGGTATCAGCGTAAATCCCGGCGACATAATTCTTGCTGACCCCGACGGAATTATCGTTATCCCGCGCAAGGATGCCCCGAAAATTCTTGAGGACGCGAAAAACTTCCAGGCCGCTGACGTTATCAAGCTCGAAAAGACACGCAAAGGCATAATCAATCGTGAGTGGGTTCAAAAGACGCTCGACGAAAAAGGCTTTGAGGTCTTCGATGAGATTTACGAAGCATAGACGATAAAGATTGTCCCCCAGTTCGTGATGAGCAGGGGGATTTTTTCTTGTCAAAACGCAATATCCCGATAAACTATTTCACCGTTCTTGACCGTGAGCATTGGCCGATAAATAAATTTCCCCTCTCGGATTTGCGCGGTCTTGTCGGTCATTGGCCGGTCGCCGAAAATTACGCGTCTTTCTTCACGTCTGAAAATTGCGATGTCAGCAGGAGTATTAACACTTAGAGTTCCGGCGTTAATCTTCATGTGTCGGGCAGGATTAATCGTGCAGAGCCTGAACAATTCTTCCTCAGGAATTCCCAGCATGGAATATTTCGCGAGCTGATTAGCCATGTTAAACGCCGTCGGTCTTAAATGAACGCTCAATTTCGTAATGTCCGTAGCGAGAATGTCAGGATAAAAATTTTCTCGTATTGCCGGTTCTGCTGTGCTGAAGCCGAAATGTGCCCGCGCGTCCGAAGCCTCAAAGATTACTCCGCGTTTTCGTGCACCATGAGCCGCTTTGATGACATGTCCGGTTTCGTCAATAATCGTGCTACCCTTGTTCATGTACATGTGAGTGATTACGTCTCCAGGTCTCAGGCATGATAATAATTCGGACATTTCGCCGGGAGGATTTGTTGAGTGTACCATTACGGACAATCCTAAACTTTCAGCGAGCTTCACAGTCTGACGCAGAGGCTCATAGCCTAAATCCTTCACAATCTCTTTGCTAGTTCGTAACTTCAAGCCCAGTAAAATTTTCCCGTTCCTCGCGTCTTCATCAAAGAGTTCACGGATTGCGCCCGCGTCAAAATGTTCGGGATTAACGTCCTCCATTTCTGCCGGAAGTGAATCAAGCCCAGTCGAACACACGTTAATATACGCCTTCACTGTGAGCTTGGCGGTGTCAATGAAATCTTTATAACGCCTGAAAGTCTTAGCGCCCGTGCTCCCAGCATCGACGACCGTCGTAACTCCCGAAGCAAAACAAACAGCCTCCGCAGGAATTCCAATCTTAGCGAGCGGGTAAACATGAGCATGATGGTCAACAAGTCCCGGCGTAACGATACAGCCCGAAGCAGCGATTACGTTTACGGCCTCAACGTTAAGATTTTCGCCGACCTGTGAGATTTTCCCGTCATTCACAGCGACATCAAGCACAGAGTTAATATTATTCGCAGGGTCTATAACTCTTCCATTTTTGATTAAAATTTGATGCATTAATTTTCTCCTCATCAACAAAATATAACACGTTATATTTTTACGCAAAAACCCCACGAAGAATTTTCGCAGGGTCAATAATTATTTTCTCATGAAATATTGCTAACTTTTGCGGTTCATGAATATTTCTGCTTCATCGCAAGCAATTAACACTAAAGCCCGCAGTGAAAAATTAAAGCTCGCCTTCTTCAGGTTCGTGATATTCCTTGCCTTCCTCTTCGGCTTTCTTGCGTCCTTTGAGGTTGGTGATTACCGTGTAAGCGCAGAATACGACAGCAATAATCAAGAATGAACATGAAATCGGCCTAGTGATAAATATCATCCAGTTCCCGTGTGATGCTTGAAGTGCCATTCTCAAATTTTCCTCGAACATTGAGCCGAGAATAAAGCCTATAATCAGCGGCGTACTCGGTATCTTGAAACACTTGAACGTCAAGCCCAGCAATGCGAAGAACAACACGCACTGAACATCGAATACTCGGCTGTTGCTTGAGTAAGCTCCGACACAGCACATAACCATGATAATCGGGAGCAAAATATGCTTGGGAATGTCTAATAATTTCGCGAAAATCCGAAGTCCCATGCGCTCGAAAATTAACATGAAGAAACTCGCGACGATTAACGCAAAGTAAATTCCGTAAACGTATTGCCCGCTCTTGTCAAAGATTAATGGACCGGGATTGATGCCGTGAACTAACAAGCCGCCCAAGAATACAGCCGCAACCGTATTACCAGGAATTCCCATGCATAATAACGGAACAAGTGAACCTCCAATGACCGCGTTATTTGAAGTCTCTGAGGCGATAACTCCGTCGATAATTCCTGTACCGAACTTCTCAGGATATTTTGAGCGCGATTTTTCCGCCGTGTAAGCTAATAATCCCGCCGTTGAACCGCCAATGCCCGGAAGAATTCCTATGATTATTCCGATGATTGATGAGATTATCGCGTTCGGTATCTGCTGGATGAACTCCACTAATGAAATTCCGTAACCCTTAAGCTGATATTTCTTCTGTTCAAGCCTCTGCGCTAATGTCCTGCGTCCGAAACCCGCTAAAATTATATCCGTAACCGCGAAAACTCCGATTAATAATACAGTGATGTCAAAGCCGTTAAGTAACTGGTAATTTCCGAAGGTGTAACGAACTTTCGTATCAATAGGAGCCATTCCGACCATCGATAAAGCTAATCCCGTAAGTCCTGCGATTAAACCGTTAAGTAAATCTTTACCGGATAAAGCCGCAATAATCGTGAGCGAGAATACAGCGACCGAGAAATATTCAGCAGGTCCGAAGAGTAAACAAACTTTCGCGAGCATCGGGCTTATGAACATTAACGCCAAAATTCCCATGATTGAACCGATGAATGAATAGAGAATGCCTACGCCTAAAGCTCGTCCGGCTTCTCCTTTTTCTGCCATTGGCCCGCCGTCAAAAACTGTTGAGATCGACGAAGGAGTTCCGGGAATTTTCAGCAATATTGCCGAGATTAAGCCGCCCGAAATTCCGCCCATGTATAAGCCGACGAGTAAAGCAATTCCCCGCGTAGCTTCGAGTGAAAACGTCATCGGAAGGAACAAAACGACGGCCATTGTTGCGCTTAAGCCGGGAACTGAACCGAAGATAATTCCTATTACCGTGCCGACCCAGATTAAAGCAAGACATACAGGATTGAAGACGTTAGCTAATGCTGCTGCTATCATAGAATTACACCTCCCATTAGAAACCGAATACGCCGACAGGAAGCGGCATATGAATTACGTACACGAAAAGAGCATCAACAGCAATAGGAAGAATTACAGCGATTACGGCGAACAAAAGAATTTTCCTGTTACTCTTCTCACTCAGCAAAAGCATCTGCAGGAACAAATAACACGCGCTCGCAACAACAAAGCCTATGCTCTGGAAAAAGTACATGTAAATCACCATCAATATAATCGTGGCAATTCCTCCGAACATGTCCTGATTAAACTCTATCTTCTTGCTCTCCTCCTTCAAGCTCGTGAAGATTGCGTAAAGAAACTTGCAAGCTCCGGTTATAACAATGCACCAGCCTATTAAAGTCGGAACGAACGCAGAGCCTACATCAGAACGAATTACCCGCCGGACATCCTTAACGTAATAGATCATAGCCGCGCCGAAAGCAATTACTATGATCGAGCACAAAATATCCCGCATCTTGTTGGTCATGAAAAGTTTTACCTCCTTATTAAAATAAATAACCGCCCATAATTTTGACATTACAGGCGGAAAATTTCATTATCTTTTTTAATCAGCCGCTAATCCCGATTCAAGCTCTTTGACTTCTTCGGGGTCTTCCTTGTTCATCTGGTCAGCGTCGCGATAAAGGGGCTGAGCGTAATAAACTTTCAGGACTTCGGCGTAACTTTCATCCTCAAGAACTACTTGCTTGCAGATTTCGGCGAGTTTATCAACGATTGCTTTATCGGTGCCCTTCGGGAATTTCACCTCGTATTTCTTCGCCGTAACGACTTTATCATAGCCGAGTTCGGTAAACGTCGGATAATCAATTCCCGGAACTCTCTGCTTTGACATTACGGCCAAGCAAACCAAATCTCCCTTTTCGATGTAATCTTTGACCTGCATGTAGTTAGCCGCGAGAATATCAACCTGACCGCCGAGCATAGCCGCCATTCTTTCACCGCCGGAAGTTCCTACATTGATGTTGTCGAACTCAACTCCTGCCTGACGCTCAAGCATTGTTCCGACGTATTCAGTTGTTGAGCCGAAGACTGTGGAATATCTGACTTTGCCGGGATTTTCTTTTGCGTAATTAATCATGTCAGCTAAATTCTTCCATCCCTTGCTGTACTGTTTGTATTCGCCTTCAGGTGAGATTGCGACGAGTGAGTAAGTCTCATCGATTGCAACCGTGCAGCAATTCTCGAAGTCCTTCGTGTAGCTGAAATCGACCATTCCCGTAGCTTCCTGAACAAGAGCCGCGCCGGTATGATTGAAGAGTAATGTGTAACCGTCATTAGGCTTGTTCATAACGTCCATTGCCGCGACGATGCCTGAACCTCCCTGCTGATTGATGACAACGAAGGTTTGACCTGTGATTTTGCCTACTCTCTGGAAGAGCTGACGGCAATACGTGTCAGTGTCGCCGCCCGCACCGTAAGGAAGTACGACGTTAACGGTCTTAGCCGGCCAATCCGCACCGAATGCCGACGAAACTAGAGCGAGAACCATAATTGCGACGAGTAAAAGTTTCTTCATTACAAAAATTCCTCCTGACTATATTTTTTCTTACCCCATAGCGTAAAATCTTGGGGCCAATTTCCGAATGAGACCGAGACGCTTCGAGTTAAACATGAAAGCCTGAAATTTCCAGCGAAAACGAGCGCACTCTTGACTTAAACATCAAATCCAAAGCACAACTCTTTTGTAAAAGCGTTAAATTCTCGCATGGTCTACTCTTAAAACATAAACTTTCAGGCCAACCCAAGAATTTTGGTGTAGAGATGAATTTCCTGCGTGCTGTTTTTCATCATAAAGAGCTACTAGTGGAGCGCGGGTAATTCATGATTAAGACGAGCGCAAATTATCAGCTGTATTTTTTCTCATCCCAGAGAGCATAAATCTTGTCAAACTCTTTGGGAACAATTCCGTGTAATTCCTGATTGAGACCGAGCGCGGCTGTACGTGCTAATCTTTCCTTCGTGCCCATCGCCATTAAAGGTTCAACGCCGACTTCCTTCATGAGTTCCATTGACTCGCCGACCTCAAAACTGCGGCGTTCTGAGTGAATTAAATCTGCTCCGGCCATTCTAAGCGCGATGTCCTCGAATTTGTCTCTATTCATTGAGTTGGAGATTGACGACAAAATATAATCCTCAACGCCGCATTTTCTCGCGAATAAAAGTGTCTCGACGATTAAGCCTTCAATTCCCTTCATGAAAACTGAGCGGACGAGTTTAATCTTTGATGCCTCGCCAGCTTTCGTGTTGTCAGGGTCATCGGGATTAACGAGAGTAATTTTCATGTTGAACGGGGTCATGAGGTCGTGCCATTTCTTACAGCCTTTACCTGAAGCCAAAATCGGGACTTTATGACCGAGTGCCATTAACGAACCTAACATAGCCGAGTCAATATATTCTGCTCCGAGTTCGGCGAATGATTTAGCCTGAGCTTCCTTAATCGGCGGTAATGCTGTCGTAACGTCGGCGAATAATTGTCCGGCCCTCGCGTATTGCTTTAATCCTTCGGCTGTTGATGCTGTAAATCTTGCGGGAACGGCGATAACGACAATATCACTATTCTCAACAAGTTCTTTTGACGAGAATACGGCCTTAATGTCAGCGTCCTTGCATCGCGTTAAAACTGTGTCGCGCATTGGGCCTTCTTTGTCCATTACAACGTCGTAAGCCTTGATGTCTTGAAGTCCCTCGCCGCGTAAACCCTTGCCCATGTTGTAGGCAGCTTCTCCGAAACCGATAAATCCGAGCGAAAATGACATAAGAATTTTCTCCCCTCTTAGCATGAAATTGATTGTGTAAAAATTTTCTGGATTTTTGAATTGGACACATTATATCATTCGCATATTCACAATATAAAATCGTAAATAGTTGTCGTTTTCACAAATGGAAATTGTTATAATATCAATAAATTCTTGTGAGTGAGAGCATACGCTTGCATGAGAATAGAGAGAGTTTATGACTTACGAGATTAAACGAGGGAAGATTTTTTGAGAGCGGCGAGACAGCAGGAAATTTTACATATCACATGAGCTATAAGGGGGTAAAAATATCTATGGAACTTGAGAGTTTATATTATTTTGCCGAGACAGCGAGGGATTTACACATTACGCGTACAGCATCACGATTGCACATAAGCCAGCAGACTTTGAGCAATCACATAGCGAGGATTGAGAGTTATTACGGGGCGAAATTATTTTACCGTTATCCGACTTTGCAATTGACGAGCGCAGGAAAAGAAGTTCTGAGTTTTGCGCAGAGAGTTTATCAGGAAGAGTTGAACTTGAAGGCTGTACTTGTCGACACACTCCAGAGCGACACGGGAGAAATTACGATTTCCGCGAGTTCACCGAGATTTAATTATTATCTGCCTGATGTCCTCGAAAAATTCTCACTGAAATATCCCAATGTTACGATTGATTTAATTGACCGGACAAGCGACGACTCAGAAATTCTCGTGCAGAAAAATCATGTTGACTTCGCCGTTACCGTTGACAGTGAAATTCAGAAGCTCAAAGTTAATGTGAGAGGAACATACGAAGATCCCGTTTATTTCTGCGTGTCGGATAAATTGCTGAGGAAATATTATGGTGATGATATTGACGCTCTCAAGGAAAAAGCATTCACTGACGGCGCACACCTTGAGGATTTCTCGCGTCTGCCGTTCCTCATCGTCTCACCTAAGGGAAGAATGGGCCGGAGAATTGCTCAATGCTTCGATGATGCCGGATACGAACCTAAAATTTATCTCAAGGCCGGTTACACAACGATAATGGCTCCTGTGTGTAATTCCGCATTGGCCGGATGTTTTACGTCTCACATGAATTTAGCGCGATGGCATTACCAGATTGACGACGACGTTAACGTTTTCCCGCTGTATTTCCGGGATAAGCCGGTTTTGCTGAAACTTTACGTGATTTACAGCAAGCAGAGATACTTAAATCATCATTGCCGATATTTCATTGAGCTTCTCGGTGAACAGTTTCAAGTCATAGGCGGCGAAAAATTAACAAGACTTAGTAAAACGGAAGGCCTGTAAGTCAAGACCTTCCGCGAAAATTT
>JAFTCP010000129.1 GCA_017454625.1 Synergistaceae bacterium | reverse complement strand
TGTTATACTTGTTGCAAAATTCCATTTAAAGGAGATTAATACTGCATGAACGAATTTGAGAAGAGGCTCGCCCGACATTACGACGAGTTAAAGTGGCTGTATTACGAACTTTACGGCAGCGACAAACAGGCCTTCGATTACTTCTGCTCAATGCTCAAAAAATGCTGGCTCTCACGCAATGACCTTCTCCGTGAACTTGACGAGGCCCGTGAAAATGTCCCGACATGGTACGCCGGCAATGACATGCTCGGAATGATGATGTACACTGAATGCTTCGGCGGAAATCTTCAGGGCATAAAGTCTCACCTTGATTACATTCAAGAATGCGGAGTTACTTACTTGCACTTAATGCCCCTGCTCGACACTCCCAAAGGACGAAGCGACGGCGGTTATGCTGTTTCTGACTTCAGGAAAGTTCGGCCTGACTTGGGAACAATGGAGGACTTAGCAGATTTAGCCGCGAATTGCCACGAAAAAGGTATCAGCGTATGCCTTGACTTCGTTATGAACCACACGAGCGAGGATCACGAATGGGCAATGAGAGCTAAGAACGGCGAGAAAGAATTTCAGGATAGATACTTCTTCTTTGACAACTGGGAAATTCCGAACCAGTTCGAGCAGAATTTACCTGAAGTTTTCCCGACGACAGCGCCAGGAAATTTCACGTATAACCAGCAGTCCGGCAAAGTCGTAATGACGACGTTCTACCCGTATCAGTGGGACTTGAATTATCGCAATCCCGTAGTCTTCAACGACATGACGGAGAATATGCTTTATCTTTGCAATCAGGGAATTGACATTATCAGGCTTGACGCTGTACCTTACATCTGGAAGACGCTCGGCACGAACTGCAGAAACCTTCCGCAGGTTCATACGCTCGTTCGTATTATGAGGATGGCGGCAGAAATCGTTTGTCCCGGAACTCTTTTACTCGGTGAGGTCGTAATGGAGCCGTCAAAGGTTGTCCCGTATTTCGGAACTGTCGACAAGCCGGAATGCAACATGCTCTACAACGTTACGACGATGGCCAGCACATGGCACACAGTAGCTACACAAGATACGCGCTTAATGAAGCATCAGCTTGCAAGCGTCTTTGCTCTGCCGAAAGTTTACGTGTTCCAGAATTATTTACGCTGCCATGATGACATTGGCTGGGGACTTGATTACGACTTCTTAAGGACGTTCGGAATTGATGAAGTTGCTCACAAGAAATTCTTAAACGACTACTTCAAGGGAGACTTCAAGGGTTCACCGTCAAGAGGCGAGACATACAACGATGCTCCGGAACTCGGCGACGCGAGAATGTGCGGAACTACGGCTTCTCTCTGCGGGCTTGAGAGTGCGAACAAAGAGGCGGCAATCAAACTTGACGTTATGCTTCATGCTTTCTTGTTCACTCAGAGCGGAATTCCTGTACTTTACAGCGGAGACGAAATCGGCCAGCTCAACGACTATTCATATCACAACGACCCGGATAAAGCCGTCGACAGCCGATATGTTCACAGAGGCGCGTTAAATTGGGCCAATGCCGCAAAACGTGATGACATGAACACGCCCGAAGGTAAAATTTTCAGCGCAATTCGTAAGTTGATGAGCTTACGCGACACTCAGGCAGTATTCTCGAACTCGGCTGATACTTGGCTTGTTGAGACCGGAAATAATCACATTCTCGGAATTGGCCGGTATTATGGAGAAAAGACACAGAAGGAGAAGATGTTAGCTTTCTTCAACTTCAGCGACGAAGCTCAGACTTTCACGCCGGATGAAAATTTAGGCGGCTTGTTCGAGTATCGCGACATGATTACGGGCGAAAGATTTACGGGAAACTCAATCGGACAAATTACGCTCGAAGGCTACAGCTTTGTGTGGCTTCTTGCTAACCTGTAAGATTGCATAATAAAGCCCCCGCCTTGTTGTGAGACGGGGGAATTTCTTTCTCTATTTCTTAATTCTACTGAGCTTCAAACATATCTTTTCCAACCGCGCATAACGGGCATACCCAATCTTCAGGGACATTCTCCCACGCAGTTCCCGGAGCTACGCCATTATCCGGATCTCCGGCCTCAGGGTCATAAACATAACCGCACACTGTGCATACATACTTTGTCATTGAATAAACCTCCCTCTACGAATTGCAATAATTATAGCATACTGAAACGCTTTACCAATGCTGATAAAGCCTCAAAATTGCTAAAACTGTTCAACAATGCGCAAAGTCTTTTATTTCGCGAATGTCTGAACCGAGACTTACTAGCATAATAAACGGGAAGAATATACGTGAAATAAAATCTTAAGCTCTTAGGAAATTTCACGGTGTCTCCAGCATCGGCTTCTTCACGCGGTCTCAGACATAACGCGTAACAGCCCTTATTTCGCGAATGTCTGATAATATCCTCCGAGAGTTACAGGCAGAATATACATGAAATAAAACCTTAAGCCTTCGCGTCAGCTTCTTCATCTAATTTCAGCCGTAACACGTAATAGCCCTTATTTCGCGAATGTCTGATAATATCCAACGCCGAGAATTACGAGCATGATAACCGGCAGAATATACGTGAAGTAAAATCTCATGCCTCTTGGGAACTTCGCGCCGTCTCCAGCGTCAGCCTCTTCAACGAATTTATCCCAGCCCCAGCCGTAACGAGTAACGCAGAACAATAAATACACGATTGCTCCGATGGGAAGTAAATTATTGCTCAGGATGAAATCTTCCAGGTCAAGAACTCCTGAACCAGGACCGAGCGGCTGAAATCCTGACCAGACGTTGAAGCCCAGAGCACAAGGGATTGACAAGAAGAAAATTGTTACGCCCATGATTAAAGCGGACGTTTTACGCGACCAGTTAAAGAAGTCCATATAGCACGCTACGATATTTTCAAACACAGCAATAACTGTTGATAATGCCGCAAAACTCATGAACAGGAAGAATAAAGCTCCCCAAATTTGACCGTTGGGCATCTGGTTAAACATGTTCGGAAGAGTTACGAAGATTAAGCCGGGCCCTGCTCCAGGATTGATGCCGTAAGCAAAGCATGCCGGGAAAATTATTAATCCTGCCGTCAAAGCTACGAACGTATCAAGTCCGGTAATTATCAAGCTCTCGCCGAATAAAGTTTTGTCGCGGTTGATATAGCTTCCGAAGATTGCCATTGAGCCGATGCCTATGCTCAGCGTGAAGAATGCCTGACCTAATGCCGCGTATAATGTCGTCCCTAAACCCTCAGAGACTAACTTGCTGAAATCCGGCTTAAGGTAAAATTCAAGTCCCTTGTCAGCTCCCTCAAGAGTAACAGCACGAACAGCCAGCGCAATCATAATGATTAACAATCCGGCCATCATGATTTTTGTAACGCGCTCAACTCCGCTTTGAAGTCCTGAATAACATACGATTGTGCCGATTAAGATTGCAACGGTCATCCATGAGACTAACTCCGTCGGGTTTGAAAGTAATCCGACGAAGAAGTTCCCGACAGCTTCAGAGTTCATTCCTGCGAGAGTTCCTGCCGCCGAATAATACGTGTAAGCCAACATCCAGCCGGTTACGACGGTGTAAAACATCATAAGGATATAATTTCCTGCCCAGCCGATATATCCCCAAAGCGACCAGATTTTATGTTCCGGGCGTAATGTGCTGAATGAACGCGACATACTTTTTTGTGAAGCTCGTCCGACTGCGAACTCCATTACCATTATGGGCATAGCTAAGAAGAGAAGGAAAATGATGTAAACGAGAACAAAAGCTGCGCCGCCGTATTGGCCCGTTATGAATGGGAATCTCCAGACATTGCCCAAGCCTATAGCACAGCCTGCCGAGAGGAAAATAAATCCTAAACGGCTTCCGAATGTTTCACGTGATTTTTCCGACATGAAAACATAACCTCCAAGTGAAAAATAATTTTAAGATTATAGCAGGCTGATAAAAATAATCTTCCTAATTTTTA
>JAFTCP010000128.1 GCA_017454625.1 Synergistaceae bacterium | reverse complement strand
CCGAGCGATGGGGACGAACATTAACTACATGGGCGAGGCCGGAATGGGTCAGCACACGAAACTTGCAAATCAAATCATGATAGCCGGGACAATTTCCGGAGTATGTGAGGCTATGACTTATGCGCGCTCGAAGGGAATTGATATGCCGAGATTTCTGCGTGCGGCTTCAACGGGAGGAGCAAGCTCAAGACAACTCGACACAGCCGGGCCGAAAATTCTCGACAGGGATTTTACGCCGGGATTTGCCATTAAGCATTTCATAAAGGATATGTTACTCGCGATTGACGAGGCGAACAAAGACGCGTTAAATCTTGATGTGCTTGTTACGGTTTTGAGCCATTACAAGAAACTTGAAGAGGACGGATTTAACGAGAACGGAATACAGACATTAATAAAATATTACGGGGGTTAAAATTGCATAAAAGGAGTGTTGACAATGATAGATAAACCTCGTTACGATGCAAAATGCGAACAGCCTAATCATGCCTCAACAGTCAAGGTAATCGCGTTTTATCTTCCGCAATTTCACACAATCCCAGAAAACGATGAAGCATGGGGAAAAGGTTTCACCGAATGGACGAACGTCAAGAAGGCAGTTCCGTTATTCGAGGGACACTATCAACCGAAAGTGCCTCTCAACGGGAATTATTATTGTCTTCTTGACGACGGCGTAATGGAAGCTCAGGCTCAAATGGCCAAGAAATATGGAATTTACGGATTTTGTTATTATCATTATTATTTTGGTCATGGGAAAAAACTTCTTGAGAAACCGCTTGAGAGAATGTTGCGTAATCCGAACGTTGATATTCCGTTCTGTTTGAGCTGGGATAATAACGACTGGTCAAGGAAATATTGGAATGACGGCGACGACACGATAATCGCTGCTCAGGATTGTTCGGATAAAGCTAATCTTGATAGACACATTGATTATTTATGTGAGTTCTTTGCTGACTCAAGATATATTAAAGAAGACGGTAAGCCTTTATTTATCGTATATGAGCTTCCTACTATTCCGAGAGTACGTGATAGATTTCAATATGTCCGTGAGCGCGTAAAAGCTAATGGCTTTCCTGGAATTATAATTGCCGCTCAAAATCCATCATATTTTGACTTTCTGAGTAGAAAATGTTTTGATCTATGCGCTGATGTTTATATTCAGAGTGAACCGAACTGGGCGTCTTCCAGTTTAAGAGTGAAGAAATTATCAACTGTGAAAAAAATGAAGCTCAGAGCGAAAAATTCCCTGAAAAGTTTGCTCATTTTTATGGGATTTATGCACACTATGAGGCAAGTTAAACGTTCATATAATAATTTGAAAACACTAAAAGAAGGATGCTACATTCATGATTATGCTGAAGTTTGGGAAGAAATTCTCGCTGACAGACACGAGGACAAAAGATTAATTGCCGGAGCTTTCCAAGATTACGACGATACACCCCGACGGAAATACGGCAGAGTTTTTAGGGGAGTTTCACCGGAGAAATTTCGAGATTACATGACAAGACTTGTTCATAAGGTCAAAAATGAATACGCTTATCCTTATATATTCTTTAATGCCTGGAATGAATGGGGCGAGGGTATGTACCTTGAGCCTGATGAACGGTACGGCTATGCTTATCTTGAAGCCCTAAGAGATGCTTTGAACTCGTAATGTATAATTAAGCCCATCCTAATAAAAATATGTTTGAGGAAGGGAAAATTATTTATGGATTACGCGAAAGAATCTTTAAGACTTCATGAACAATGGCAGGGAAAAATCGAGGTCATCTCAACTGTTCCTGTCTCAACCAAAGATGATTTATCACTTGCATACACGCCCGGAGTTGCTCAACCGTGCTTAGAAATTCAGAAGGACATTAATAAAAGTTACACGCTGACACGAAGACATAATTTATGCCTGGTTGTTACTGATGGAAGCGCAGTTTTGGGATTAGGCGACATTGGCCCGGAAGCAGGAATGCCGGTAATGGAGGGAAAATGTGTACTCTTCAAGTCGTTCGGAGGAGTTGACGCGTTCCCGTTGTGCGTGAAGACTAAGGATGTTGATGCTTTCGTCGAGACAGTCTATAACATTTCAGGCTCATTCGGAGGGATTAACCTTGAGGATATTTCAGCACCGAGATGCTTTGAGATTGAACGCAAGCTGAAAGAGAGATGCGACGTT
>JAFTCP010000127.1 GCA_017454625.1 Synergistaceae bacterium | reverse complement strand
GACAAAAGTCCCCTTTCAAGAAATAGAAGAATTTATCTGAATTATACTACAAATCACACAAAAAATATCTCCCGCCCGTCATGAGCAGGAGAATATTTCTTAACCCTTAACGACGATATTAACGAGTTTATCAGGGACAGCAATAACTTTCACAATTTCTTTTCCCGCAATCTTGTCAATTATAAATTGCTCGGACGTTATACTCTTCGCAAGTTCATCTTTGGGCATTCCCGCAGGACGCTCAAATTTTCCGCGAACTTTACCGTTAATCTGCGCTACAATCGTAACATTGTCCTTCGTCATGGAGGCTTCATCAGCAACCGGCCAATCCTCAAGGCATAAATACTTATCATGTCCGAGAATTTCCCAGAGTTCTTCGGTTATGTGCGGGCAGAACGGGGATAAACAGTTCAGCAATGTATCGACGGCCTCACGCTTAACTTCCCATGCTTCGGAGCTGTCATCATTGCATGAGTAAATCGCGTTCGTGAGTTCCATTAAACGCGCAATCGCAGTGTTGAATTGCTTCTCGTCTTGAATGTCGTGCGTAACGTCGTTAATCGTCGTGTGAATTTTACGCTTCAAGTCTCGCAACGCTGAACTCTTAAGCTCACTCATCGGAATAATTTTTGTCCCGTATTTCTTGAGGCTCTCTAAATTTTCCTCGACGTAACGCCAAACTCGATTAAGAAATCTATGCGCACCCTCAACGTTTCTATCTGACCATTCCAAATCGTTATTCGGCGGCGCGGCAAAAAGTATGAATAATCTTATCGTGTCAGCTCCGAACTTCTTAACCATTTCGGTCGGATCTACGGTGTTGCCGAGTGATTTTGACATCTTCGCTCCGTCCTTGATTACCATTCCTTGAGTGAGAAGGTTTGTGAACGGTTCGCGTGCTTCGGTTAAGCCTATATCAGTCAGGAACTTTGCGAAAAATCTTGCGTAAATCAGGTGCAAGCAAGCGTGTTCAATTCCGCCTATATATTGGTCAACAGGCATCCAATAATCAACATCAGCTTTCTCAAACGGCAAATTCTTATCACCAGGCGAACAATATCTATCAAAATACCATGACGAGCAGAAGAACGTATCCATAGTGTCAGCTTCACGACGAGCCGGGCCTCCGCAATGAGGACATGTTGTGTTCAAGAAATCCGGACGGTCTAATAACGGGGAATGTCCAACCTCTTTAACTTCGACATCCTCAGGCAAAATTACCGGCAATTGCTCCTCAGGAACGGGAACGACACCGCATTTATCGCAATAAACAAATGGAATTGGAGTTCCCCAGTAACGCTGGCGAGAGATTAACCAGTCGCGTAATTTGAAGTTGACTTCGCGCTTGCAAATTCCCTGTTTCTCGCCCCAGTTAATCATTGCCGGGATTGCGTCAGCTGTCTTCATTCCGTCGAATTGGCCGGAGTTGCAGGCGATGCCGTCTTCCTCAAATGCTTTTGTCATCGTCGAACCGTCTAAAATTGTGCCGTCAACTGGATTAATAACAGGAATAATCGGAATGTCATATTTTCGGCAAAAATCAAAGTCCCTCTGGTCATGCGCCGGAACTCCCATAATCGCGCCCGTTCCGTAATCAATCAAAATATAATTCGCTATCCATATCGGGATTTTCTTTTTCGTAACTGGATTAACGCCATAAAACGGAGTCTTGAAGCCTAACTTCTCAGCTCCAGCGTCAGAACGTTCAATTGAAGACTGAGAGCTTACCTGCTTTACGAACTCAGAAAGTTTTGCGGCATCGTCAGGGTTCATCGAAGCTAACATCTTCTTCACGAGTTCATGTTCGGGAGCAAGAGCTATGAACGTAACGCCGAAAATCGTATCAAATCTCGTCGTGAACGCCTCAAGGTTATAATCAAGTTCAGGAATATTAAATGAAAGTCTCGCACCTTCGGAACGGCCAATCCAATTGGTTTGCATTATGCGAACTCGTCGGGGCCAGCCGGGATTTAAGTCCTTCTCGATGTCGTCAAGAAGTTCCTGCGCGTAATCCGTAATCTTGATAAACCATTGCTTAAGATTTTTCTTGTGTACAGGATTTCCGCAACGCCAGCATCCGCCCTCAACAACTTGCTCATTGGCTAAGACGGTTCCGCAAGTCTCGCACCAATTCACGGGAGCTTCTTTCTGGTAAACAATCCCGCGCTTGTACATCTGCAAAAATATCCACTGGTTCCATCTGTAATATTCAGGAAGGCACGTAATAGCTTCGCGTCTCCAATCGTAACTGTAGCCCATACGTTTTAATTGCTGGGTCATGTATTCGATATTCGACAAGGTCCAATCGTGGGGCTTAGTCTTGAACTTTATTGCGGCGTTCTCGGCGGGCATTCCGAAACTGTCAAAGCCGATTGTGTAGAGAACGTTTTTCCCCTTCTTGCGCAAAAATCTCGCGAGGACATCACCTATTGAGTAGTTGCGAATATGGCCCATGTGCAAAGCTCCGGAAGGATAAGGGAACATCTCAAGACAGAAAAATTTTTCTCTCGACGTGTCAGTGTGAGATTGAAAGCATTTTGACGAGTTCCAGTT
>JAFTCP010000126.1 GCA_017454625.1 Synergistaceae bacterium | reverse complement strand
TCTTGCGCCTCTTGACCATTCAGCGCCTGAAGTTTTCTTTTTTCCCTCACTCTGAACTTCGGCCAATTCAACGCAAAAATCATAACATGAAATTACTGGATTGTTATCGAGATTAATAATTTTTCCCGGAGCTGAAGCCTGAAAATCTTTTCTGAGAGTTATACGCCAAATTTTTAACCGCTTATTATTCACGACGACATAAGCACCTCCGGACATGTCAAGCGCGCGTACGGAGTTGCAGAACTTTTCGGCCGACATTGAGAACGACAAAGCAAATTCGTTTTTATCAAGTTTGTTCGCGAGTGTCGCTTTAGTTTCGTCTTGAGGCGTGAAGGTCAGCTCACCTTTCAAGGCTTCCGCCGCAATCTTACAGCCCAAATCCGAAAGTTTCACGTACAAGTCCGACGCGTAAGTATTCTCGTCAACTGGAATTTTCGCCTGTGTCAGAATATCTCCGGCATCCATAGCCTTAACAAGCCTGAACACGCTTACTCCAGCGTAATTTTTCCCATCAAGAAGCGCGCGCTGAATTGGTGCGGCTCCTCTGTATTCTGGCAACAACGACGGGTGAATATTCAGGCACATTTGCGACAAAAACGGCTCACGTATAAGCTGGCCGAAGTCTATAACAAAAATTATTTCTGGCTTCACACTTTCAAGCTCATTAATAAGCTCGTGATTTTCCGTGAGTTTTCCTGTTCGTGTTACGGTCATGCCGAGTTCGTTTGCTTTGAGTTCGACCGCCGAAGGATTTTCACGATTATTACGCCCTGAACGCGTCGGTAGTCCGGTGATGATTTTGCTGACGGGAATATCATACTTTCTCATGCCCTCAAGACAAGATGCCGCGAATTGGCCGGTCCCAATGAACCAAATATTTTTTACCACTCTAAAAATTTCCTCCTGTGATATTTTTGCTGAAGTTTCATGCCCAATCAATAGATGCCGAGCGATTTATCACTATGACTTTTTCTCTCATGTAATATTTTCTGATTTTGACAAGATAAAATCTCACACTAGAAAAAGTTTCCTTACGATATCTTGTTGATTATGAAGCTGGCGTATCAAGATAAAACTCACGCTAAAAATGTCCTCCTGTATTCTTCGAGACTTTTTTCTTGATGGCGTTACGTTTCAAGTTCGATAGATAATCGATGAATAATTTCCCGCTCAGGTGATCCATCTCGTGCAAAAATGCTCTGGCCGTAAATCCTGAAGCCTCGTAAGTCTGTTTTTCCCCGTGAACGTCGAACGTCTCAATTTTTACCCATTCCGGACGCTGAACATGAGCGTAAATTCCTGGAAAACTCAAACAGCCTTCTTCGTCGTCAGCTATTCCTTTTTGGTCAATAACTTTCGGATTAATCAGGACGTATTTTTTCTCGTCGTATTCGACCACAGCAATTTTCTTCAACACTCCGACTTGAGGAGCAGCAAGCCCCACGCCGTCCGAAGCACGCATCGCCGTAAATAAATCCTTCACGAACTTTGCAAGCTCATCATCAAAGACTTCGACGGGTTCAGATACTTTCTTCAAAATTGGGTTGGGATACTTCAAAATTTTTAAGTCTGTCTCGTTTATTTCACTCAAAATATTTCACTCTCCTAAAAATTATGCTCTATAAAAATCTTGACACATGAATTATAGTAAATTTACGCAATTGATTATCCTTGACCTAGAAAATATAATTCACACTCAGTAATTTTACAAGAAATATTTTACGGGCGAGAAGAAATCTCTTTATAAAAATAGAACGTGTTATATTTTTTCGAAGGGATATTGTGAAGTTATTATGCACGAGCAGGAAATATTTTAATTTTATCAGAGAGGAGATTTAATTATCATGCAGAATTTGACAGAAGACATTGAACGATATATTTTATCATTACTGGATGAAGAGAAGGAAAATTTTATCAGCCTCAGACGCAAAGAACTTGCCAAAATTTTTGAATGCGTCCCAAGTCAGATTAATTACGTCCTACGAAGCCGATTTACTCCTGAACAGGGTTACTTAATCGAAAGCCGACGCGGTGAACACGGATATATTAAGATTTTGCGGATAACTTGTGAATGTTCCGAAGACCAGAAAAATCACGTTCAGGATTTAATCGGTGAGAGAATTTCTCTGAAGGAAGCGGGAAAATTATTACGGGCCTTGCAGAAGAGAGATTTTATCACCATGAGGGAGAGATTTTTAATCGATATTGCGTTGAAGAACATCGTAGAAACTTCACAGCCGGACAAATACAACACTGAAATTATGCTTGCGGATATTTTACGGAGAATGTTGAGCGGCTTAATGTCATAAAAAACAGGAAAGGGGAAAAAATTTTTACATGTGGCAGTTTTACACAGAACGGGGAAAAAGAGTAATTCAATTAGCACATCACGAAGCGTTAAATCTTGGTCATACAATGGTTGAACCTGAACACTTACTGCTTGGACTTCTTCAGGAAGGAGGCGGCGTAGCTTGTCAGGCTCTCGTTGAGCTTGGAGTTGATCCGGAGAATTTAGCCTCTCACATTCGCGACTTAATCGGCAAATCTCAGGACATCTTAGCTAAACCCGTTGACCTCCCTTTGAGCCAGAAGATGAAGCGTGCACTTGATGTTGCTATGCATGAAGCGCGGAAAATGGGAGTTAATTACGTCGACACCGAGCATATTTTGATGGGAATTTTGGCTGATGATTCCGGCCTGGTAGTTCAGCAGTTCTTGAGCATGGGACTTACTCCGTTAGCGGTTATGAAGCAGATTAACGAGATTTTAGCGAACGGAACGGGAAAACATGTAAGCTCGAAAGTTTCAACGGATAACACAAAGCGCAAGGGAAAAATCAAAACTCCTACGCTCGACCACTTAGGAACGGACTTAACCGAACGCGCAAGAAACGGTGAGTTAGACCCAGTAATTGGCCGGGAAAAAGAGATTAAGCGAGTTATGCAGGTTTTGTGCCGACGAACTAAAAGCAATCCCGTCTTGATTGGAGATCCCGGAGTTGGCAAGACGGCTGTTGTTGAAGGATTAGCAAGACAAATAGCATTCGGAAACGTCCCGGAACCTTTGAAGGAGAAGCGAATTGTTCAACTTAACATGGGAACTCTCGTAGCGGGCACAAAATATCGCGGGGAATTTGAGGAGAGATTACGCCGTATCGTTAAAGAACTCGTTGACAGCAAAGGTGATGTCGTCTTGTTCGTTGATGAAGTCCATACGATTATCGGGGCCGGTAACGCTGAAGGAGCAACTGACGCGGCAAATATTCTTAAACCTGAGTTGTCGCGCGGAGCTTTTCAGTTGATCGGAGCTACGACGCAGGACGAATACAGAAAATACGTCGAGAAGGACGCGGCTTTAGAGCGGAGATTTCAGCCTATCCAAGTT
This sequence comes from Synergistaceae bacterium, assembly GCA_017454625.1. Classification (GTDB taxonomy): domain Bacteria; phylum Synergistota; class Synergistia; order Synergistales; family Aminobacteriaceae; genus JAFUXM01. Next base: position 14,782 of record JAFTCP010000126.1, on the reverse strand, counting down.
GATGAGCCTAATGTTGACGATGCTGTGTTAATCCTTCAGGGTCTCAAAGACAGGTACGAGGATCATCACAACGTTATATTCACCGACGAAGCGATTAATGCGGCAGCGAAACTTTCATCAAGATACATACAGGATAGATTTTTGCCGGACAAGGGAATTGATTTAATCGACGAGGCAGGAGCACGGACGAGATTACTTTCACTTGAGCCGCCGGAATACATCAATGACATTCACAAGAAACTCGCTGACGTTCAGAAACAGAAGGAAGAGGCTTTATTGTCAGAGAAATACGAGCTTGCCGCCGAACTTCGAGACGATGAGCACAAAATTTCGGATGAACTTGATACGGCGCTTAAGGACTGGCAAAATCACAGGACGCTTGAACGCCATACGATAACAGCTGAGGACATCGCAACGGTTGTAGCTGAACAAACAGGAATTCCCGTAAAGCAATTAACCGAAGCCGAGACAACAAGACTTCTCAAGATGGAAGAGGAAATTTCACAGCGTTTAATTGGGCAGGACGAAGCAGTCAGCGCAGTAGCACGAGCAATCCGCCGAGCGAGAACAGGACTTAGAGATCCGCGCAGACCAATCGGAAGTTTCTTATTCATGGGACCTACCGGAGTCGGGAAAACTGAACTTGCAAGATGCTTAGCGAGATTTTTATTCGGCAGGGAAGACGCGATGATAAGAATTGACATGAGCGAGTTCATGGAACGTCATGAAGTCTCAAAACTCGTCGGAGCTCCTCCTGGTTATGTTGGTCATGAGAGCGGCGGAAAACTTACGGAGATGGTCAGACGTAAGCCGTACAGCGTAATTTTGTTCGACGAGATAGAGAAGGCCCATCCCGAAATCTTTAATATTCTTCTGCAAGTTTTAGACGACGGGAAATTGACGGACGGACAAGGCCGCAAGGTAGATTTTCGCAACACCGTAATAATCATGACCAGCAACGTCGGCGCAAAAGAAGCTCAGCAGGGAAATTCTTTAGGGTTCGGATTAAGCGCGGAAGCTCAGAGCCAAAGGGATTGGGAACGCACAAAGTCAATAATCCTTGAGGAAGCTAATAAAACTTTCAGGCCCGAATTTTTGAACAGGATTGATGAGATTGCCGTGTTCAAGCCTTTATCGCGCGATAACTTGATGAAGATTATTGACACGATGCTTGAGGATTTATCGCTGAGACTTGACACTAAAGGCGTGAAAATTAACGTTGCCGACGACGTAAAAGCGAAAATTCTCGAAAAGGGTTATAAGCCGAAATATGGTGCGAGACCTTTACGCCGAGCAATTCAATCAATGCTGGAAGATAAACTTGCGGATTTCATGTTGTCCGGGAAAATTCCGGAGGACGGGAAAAATATTAACGTGAACTTGAAAGATGAAGAGTTGACATGCGAGCTTCAGGAGCAATAACTCGCGCAATCAAGGACACTTTACCCGTAATGACAGGCTATTTAGTGCTGGGCTTAGGCTTCGGAATATTGCTCAGCACTAAGGGCTATAATGCTCTCTGGGCTTTGTCGATGGGAATATTGATTTACTCCGGGACTATGCAGTTCGTCGCGATAGATTTATTTGCTTCGGGAGTTTCTCTCGGAGCATGTTCACTTACGGCCTTAATGGTCAGCGCTCGGCATTTGTTTTACGGAATTTCCATGATTGAACGCTACGGGAAAATTCGCGGGCTTAAGAAACTTTACGTGATTTATGCCTTAACCGATGAGACTTACTCGCTCGTGTGTGAAAGCGACGATGAGGATTATTGCTTCTGGGTATCGTTATTAGACCAGTCATATTGGGTTCTCGGAAGTTTTGCCGGAGGAATTTTAGGCCAATTGTTACCGTTCAACTTTGAGGGAATTGATTTTGCTTTGACGGCATTATTCATAACTATCTGCGTTGAACAGTGGCTGAATGCTGAAAATCACGCCCCTGCGTTAATCGGCTTCGCTTCAAGTCTGCTTTGTCTGGTTACGTTCGGAGCGAGTAATTTTCTCATTCCCTCGATGCTCTTAATCACAATTGGCCTGTTCATCATAAGAAGGAGAATTGAAAATGTTTGATGTTCATGCTGGCTATGTCGTTTTGATTGCTGGAGCCGTAACAATTTTTCTGCGTTTCTTTCCGTTCATAGCTTTCGGGAAAAAGAGGCCGGAATTTATTCTTTATCTCGGTCGGGTTCTGCCTTATTCCGTGATGGCTATGCTCGTGATTTACTGCTTGAAGGGGGTAAATTTTCTTTCGTCGTCGCATGGAATACCTGAGATAATCTCTAGTCTCGTCGTGATAATCCTTCATGTCTGGAAACGCAATACTCTCTTAAGCATAATTACAGGCACAGTGTTATACATGTTGCTAATTCAGAGTGTTTTTGCTGGGTAAAATTCGTGTATTCTTCGATGTGAGAAAAAGTTCATGCCGTCTTGTTATCTCTTATCATATAGGGAAATTGCGTACTGAGTAAAAAAATTTGCGCCGACCTATGCTCCCACCCGCCCACCCCGCATAGGTCGGCGAGAAAAAAATTTTCCCCCTCGCCTTAAGGTAAGGGGGATTTTATCTCACTAGTTATCCGATGAAAGCCATTCATTAACAAGCGTCGCAATCTCATCAGGATGGTTCTTAGCATATGCCTTCAACTGTTCCTCTAAGACTGCCATCTCACCCTGAAACGCTAACAAGTCCGGAGAAGTCAACATTTCCTGAATTGTCGGGACCTTCTTGCCCTCAGCCTCAATCTCCTGAACCGCAAGCCTTGCACGTTTCATTCTCCACCAGACGTAGAACGCAAGCAGTGAGAGCAATAAAATAATTCCGGCCGCAATTGAACCATAAAGAATTTTCTGGTTTCTCTCCTGTCTAAGCTGGTCAGCCATCGCATCAGCAAACGCCGTTGAAAATCTCATCGCCCGCACAACTAACCTGTCGCCGCGCTGCGTGTCAAGACCGATTGCCGACGAAATTACCTCCTGCAAAGCCTCTAATCTCTCTTCGGTAATATCATTATTCTTATCGTCGATTAAGACCGAAGCCGACAACCTCCGAACTCCGCCGGGCGTTACAACTTGGTCGCCTTTTCTCGTCGTAATCTCGTAGTTCGTCGTCGAGTTTGAACGGTTATATTCGCTCTCGACTGTCGTTGAATTTATCGCATAGCCCGGAATATTCGTTGTCGTGCCGGGATTGCCATTTACTGGATTGCCTTGTCCCGTGTAACTTTCTTCCTGCCGCTCATTACTTCTCGGAACTCCTGTTCCTGTCTCAGGATTAGGCGCGTATTCAACGTATGAACTCGTCCGTTTGTCGAAATCTAAATCAATTCTCACACGAACAACCGCACTTCCAGGCCCGAAAACCTGCTCAAGCATTACCCGGACTTTATTCTCAAGCTCGCGTTCATGCTGACGTTCAAGCTCACGTTGAACTGAAGTAATCGCGTTCGAGCCGTCAGGATTGTACATTATCATGCTGTCTGAGACCATATCCGAGAGATTTCGCCCGTTCGTGTCGACAACCGTAACAGCATCAGGCTCTAAGCCGTCAACGGAATGTGCGACAAGGTGAATTATCGACTTAATCTGATTTGGGCCAATCGTCGCGCCTTGACGTAATCGCAGTAAAACCGAAGCTGTCGAGGGCTTCTGCTGTTCGAGAAATAATCTCTGCTCAGGAATTACAACGCTCACTCTCGCATTCTCAACTTGTGCCATCTGGGAAATCGTACGTGCTAATTCACCTTCGATTGCGCGCATGTATGCTATTCTCTGCTGAAATTCGCTCATTCCCATTTGTGCGTCGTCGAAAATCTCAAAGCCCGTAGTTCCACCCTTAGGAAGTCCCATTTGTGCAAGAGCTAATCTCGTCTCATAGACAGCTCCGCCGGGCATCAATATAGCGTTAGATTTGGGGTCAAGCCTGTAGGGAATATTATTTTCCCTCATGTAGTCAACAATTGCCGCCTGATCTTCAACTTCAAGTCCCGCGTATAATGGCTCATAAGTTGTTGAGCCCGTCATGAAGATTAATGCAATCAACCCTCCCAGAACTACGAAAACCGCAAGAATTATTGACGCTCTCTGCCAGAGTTTCAGAGCGGCCCAGAAATTCAGGAAAGAGGCGAACCAGCGTCTTAAACTATCCATTTTTCACATTAGCCGGTTATTCTCGAGAGAGCCTGATAAGCATCAATGAATTTGTTGCGCATCTCCATCACCAAACGCAAGGCCGTATCAGCCCGCGACGACGCAAGCACAACTTCGGAAATATCATCAACATCGCCAATCGCTAAGTCTCGAATTTTCTTCTCTGCCTCAAGCTGAAGGGTATTAACTTTTTTTATCGAATCCGAAAGCATATTTTCAAATGACAACTTCGGAGCTTCTTTTTGTCGTTCAGGAGGTGTAGCATGAGTATTATAAACGCTTCTTGCTGCCCCGCTGGCTCTATTTTGTCCGTATACTTGTGAAAAATCCATAAGCAGACGCTCCATTACATCGGCCTCCAGTTAGATAAATTAATTTTTCGCTCCGTCGAATATGCTTCATAATATTTTTATATGATATTATTGCGAGGAAAGCCGGTGCATAATCTTCCCTGAAATGCATTCCGGTCATAAAATTTCTTTCGCCCCTTCTGGTTTTTTATCACGATTAATTTTACACCCATAACATAAAAATTTTCGCGTTAAGGTGCAGAATGTTTTTCATTATACACTAGAAACACACGGTTTCATTTGTCAAAATATTTTATTCATCAGGGACAATTTATAAAGATAAGAAATTTTACGCGATAGTTGGAGGTTGATTAGAAATGCATGTGAGAGTGTTTTTATGTTGTGAGTTGGTGAGAGATTTTTACTGAATTAACACGAGAACTTTTCATGTTGTGAGCTGGGGAGGAGAAACTAACGCGCGAGTTTTCATGTTGTGAGTTAATGAGAAAATTACGCGAGAAAAAATTTTTACCATTTATAAACGTAACGCCCTGAATTAAAATAATACACACCATAATATTTTGAAAGGAGAAAAATTTTCCATGAAACTATTTACAGCTTTACTCGCACTGTTAATCTTCGCGGCTTCATGCAGTGCCCTTGATTTTCCCGAAGGCCCGAACGTTGACATCATGAAGATTGACTTTTACCCATCCGGAGCAAAATTCACTTTTAGCGTTCGAGCGAAGAATAATGAATTTGAAGCGATAATTCCCGGAGCATTCCTGACTGAGAGCATACGCGCACTTGAACCGGAGTATCTTGACGGGGATATTCGCGTTGAGAGAAGAACACGTACACGCTGGCTTCCTTCACGGTTAATGCCGCTGAAAGAACAAGTTGACGCTCAGACGAAAATTATTAACGAGCTTAACGCGCGGAAATCCTCACTTGAGCAGACATTGACACTTCTTAAGGACACCGAACCTGAGAAGTCGAAACCTGCGGAGCTTCTCACTTACATTAAAGACGCTCAGACTTTGAGGCTTGAGGCTGAGAATGAATTAGCCGTGCTGAAAGTGAAAATTTCGGAGGAACAGGAGAAATTACGGGTATTCACGAACGAGCTTAACTCACGCAGACCGTCAAACGATAGCAGCTTTATTGTCGTATCAGGACAAGGCGGAGGAGATATTGAGTTTGAGGCTTTCACAAATGCCGCATCATGGTCGCCGAAATATACGCTTGACTTCAACACTGAAGCTGAAAATATCGCGGTCAAAATGTTCGTAAAGATTTCCCAGAAAACAGGCCTCGACTTCAACGGAGATATGACGCTTCACACGAAAAATCCCGATGAACGAATAACAACTCCTGACGTTCAGCCTTTGAGAGTTGGAATTAAGCCGAAACAGGAAACTATAATGACGGGCGCAAGAACAAGCCTTCAGCGAACAAACAGCATGTATAAATCCGCCGCAATGTATGACACAATGGTTATGGATGAGGACGCAGTGGAAGAAAACGCTTACGAGGCAGGAGCAGCAGCACCGAAAGCTCCGGCAGTTCGCGAAACTTTATCTGACAGACTGCTTGACGTTGACGGATTGACGACTGGCGACGGTTCTGAACAAGAGCTTGAAGTTATCATGAGTGATTTGTTCCTGACTTGCAAGACCGTATTAATGATGATACCGGAACAGCGCAATAACGCGTGGATTATCGCGAGCATGGACGAGAACAACGAGCATTTAATTCCGGGCATCGCTGACTTAAGAGTTGACGGCCAGGCTTCAGGAAGAATTTTCATCGAGGAATACGGCGTTGGCCAGAAAAAAATCCCGTTCGGTTATGCCGACCAAATCACCATCAAGAAAGAACGACTTGTTGAGAAGACGGGCGTATCATGGTTCAGCGGAGTTTTCACGAGCGGATATAAACTCGAAATCACGAACGGAACGAAGAGCGATAAACTCGTAACTGTACGTGAGAGATTGCCAATTCCGACGGACGACAAGATTAAACTTGACGTTAAGAATATTACGCCGAAGGAGAAGGAACGCGACAAAGAGAATAGATTAACTTGGGAAGTTGAAGTTCCTGCAGGAGCGACAGTGCCGATTATCGTCGATTACACTTTGAGCTATCCGAGCGGCGAAGAGCTTCAATACAGGTAGAAAATGGGACAAAATAATTTTCTCAAGTGGATAACCGTTCCTCCTGTCATCGCGATTTTGACGATAATGTTAGCGCGTTCAATGGGAGGAGGAAGTGTTGTAGGTGAAGTTGATTTAGCAATTTGGGGGCTGGTCTGGCTGTTGTTCATAGTCGCCAGCGTCCTTTACGGTTTATTCATCGCTAACGGTTTCAACGTCGGGTTAATCTCTCTTCAGGCTCTCGCTCAGGGAATTTTGTTATGCCCAATGTCAATTGTTTACGGTGCTACAATGTTTCAATGGCTCGGCGTAATTCTTGCTGTATGCGGGGCGGCGGCACTCGTTGTTGCTTACAATCAGGCTGAGAACGAGCATAATAAAGTTGTCGTTGTTGACGTTGAAGATGACTTGAAGAAACTTCCGTTGAACTTTGCGATTACTGACGAGACGGGAGCAATCTTAAATCTCACTGACAATATGCTTGAAGTTCTCGGACTTTCAAGGCTTGACTCAATCGGTAAAAATATCTCAGAATGGTTCAGTCCCGTATCGAAGACTGCGGAGATAAAAGAAAAAATCTGGGACGTTAAGCGCATAGGTTTGGACAATGGCCGGAGATTTTACTTTGAGCTTAATCCTAAGGGACTTCCGACTGGCGACGAAAACACCGAAGAAGCCGCACAGGGTTCAAGTGAGCCTGTACAGTTTGTTGATCCGGATACTCAGCTTCACACGTTCCGTTATGGAATGGCGAGGATTGCTGATGAGCTTTACCGTGCAGGACGTTACAACCACCCTGTGAGTGCTGTAATGCTTCGTATCGTGTTCCCTCAGTTATTGCCAGACGACGACATGGAAAAATACATCAGGCCGTTTAGAGCTTATTGCGCGCGGTTGAAGAAGGATTTGCGGCAGTCAGACACAGCAATTCAGGCCGGAGAGTCTCAAGTTCTCGTTGTCCTCTCGGAATGTCCATATCAGATGGTCGAAAATGTCATTGAGAGGTTAATTGCCATCGTCAACGCTTTATGCCCAACGTTTGAGGAATTTTTGCACGTTACAGTCTTGAACGTCTATGAATGCTTCGAGAACGCTAATAATATTCCGTCGGCTCAAGAACTCGTTGATCGTCTCACACACTCAATGACGCGTAAATATTCGGCCAATGCATTATCGCAATGAAACGGGGACTTCTGAATAAATTAATTCTCGGCGCATGTGTCGGGCCGTTCATGTTTGGAATATTAATTTTCGTGCTAATCTTCGTCGCCGGAGATTTATTGTTCCAAGCCGCAAAGTTAATAATCGAACAGGGAGTAGCTTTCAGCGTCGTAACGAGATTATTTTTCTACAGGCTTCCTGAGGTCGTCGTGATGACAATTCCAATGTCGTCGTTATTGGCCGGACTTCTGGGAATGTCAACACTTAATGCCGGGAGTGAGTTAATCGCTCTAAAATCTCTCGGCATTCCCTTTACGAGAATTTTACGTCCGGTTTTATTCGCATCAATATTAATCTCGCTTGGTGCGCTTGGTTTCAATGAGACGATTGTACCGTTTACGTCGATTGCGGCTGACAGATTGATGAAATACGAGATAATGAAGAACCAGGCGGCGGCAATTCAAGAGAAAGTTTTTTTGCGCGACGAACAGAACGGGAAATTGAGACGGGTATTGTATATTGATGAATTAGATCCTAACGAAGGACTTATGAGCGGAATTATGATGCACGAGTTCGACGAAGAGGGGAGATTATCAAGCACTCTCAATGCTCGTAAGGGAATGTGGCAGGACTCTCAATGGTGGATTGAAGACGGGAGAATGTACAGCGTCAATCATGAAGGCGAAGTGTCGTTATTATTGCGGTTTGAGCGTCAGAAATTAGCACTGAGACTTTCCCCCGCACAATTGCAAAGAAGCACGAGACGGCCTCGAGATATGAGCGCACATGAACTTTGGAGCTATATTAATCAGGCTGAGGCTGTCGGCACGGACTTATCAAAACTCTGGGTAATGTTTCACCTGAAACTTGCTGTCCCTTGGGCTTGCGTGATAATGGCGGTATTAGGTGCGGGCTTCGGAGCTTCAAGGCGCGGACGTTCAGGCGGAGGCGTGGGATTTGGAATAAGCGTTGTGTTCGTGTTCGCGTATTACGTCGTAATGTCGTTATGCCGAGCCTTAGGAGAATCGGGGAATATTCCGGCTGTTATTGCTGGCTGGGGACCTGATGCCGTATTCATGGTAATAGCGTTCTTCTTCGCTTGGAGAGTTGACAAGATATAATTTTTAGGAGGAAAAATGATGGATAAACAGGCAGTAGAAAATATCGTTGTAAGCATATCAAAATCATTCAGCGGTTCAGAGAGCACAAAGGACTGGGACGGAAAAATTATTGAATGACGATAGCATTAATTGCCGGTGAAGGAATTCTGCCGGTTGAAATCGCTAAAAGGTTACAGGAAATTCAAGGCCCCTCGTTGATTATGACGTTAAGAGACGACCCCGAAGTCCTGAAGCCTTACGCAAAAAAGTTAATTCATCTCCGAACTCCGAACTTGGGAAGGGGATTACGTGAGATAAAAAGTTTTGGTGCTGAGAAATTGATAATGGCGGGCCGTATTCCCAAGAAGATAATTTACTGCCTGCCGATTTTGTTTGACAGGATTTCGCGCACAATTCTCAGGAAAAGTTTACGCGACGATCATTCGCTTCTTGGAGCTGTCGTAAAAGTCTTCGAGGATGAGAATATTGAAGTAATTCCATATTGGCAGATTTTACCGGAGTTCATCGCCTCAAAGGGAAAATTGTCCGCTCGTTCACCGTCTCAGAGGGAAATCAGCGATATTGATTACGGCGTGAAAATTCTGCGAGTAACTCTTCCTTGTTCGTTCGGTCAAGCTGTGAGTGTTGCTGACGGAGCCGTCGTCGCGATCGAAGCTATGGAAGGAACCGACAAGATGATAAAACGTTCGGGCGAGCTTGCTGGTCATGGCGTTGTTGTGAAGATGATGAAAGAGGACCAGGATATGCGCTATGATTTGCCGACCGTCGGAACTCGTACGCTTGAGAATATGCACGATGCCGGATTAACTTGTTTAGCTGTCGAAGCCGGAAAAACTTTAATACTTGAGCCGGAGAAATTTTTTGAATTGGCCGATAAATATAAAATTTCGGTCTGGGGAATTTGAAACATGAAGAATATTTTTGTCTCATGCGGAGAAGTCAGCGGGGATATTTACGCGGGAATTTTCATCAGGGAATTATTAACTCTCAATCCTGAGCTTGAAATCTGGGGAATGTTAGGCCCTGAAGGTGAGAAATCTGGCGGGCGTTTAGTCTGGAGCTATGAAGAGTTGAAGCTGATGGGAATTGTTGAAGTCATTCCAGCTCTGCCGAAAATTTTACGTTTGAAGAAAAATATAACACGTTCTATTTTGCAGACGAAACCTGACGCAGTAGTCTTGATTGACAATCCCGACTTTCATTTATTGCTGGCTCATTCACTCAGAAAGTCAGGATACACGGGAAAAATTATCTCGTTAATTCCTCCAACTGTGTGGGCTTGGCGTGCTGGACGAGTTAAGAACTTGAAGAGGGATTATGACTTATGCCTGCCGTTATTCTCGTTTGAACATAAATTTTTGCTTGAACACGGCGTTAATTCCAAATGGAAAGCTCATCCGCTAGTTGACGACTTGAAGGACGTAAAACTTTCTGATGACTTCATTAAACGTTTTGCTGGTGAAAGAGTTATAGCCTTGATGCCCGGAAGTCGGCGTTACGACATAAATTTTCATCTTGATACGTTAATCGGAACGGCGAAATTGTTACGCGAGATAAATTATTTGCCCGTCTTCTCGATTGCTCCGGGACTTAGTGAGGACTTAGCTAATATCATTCGTGAGAAAGTTTCAGCGTCGGGCTTCGATTACTGGGAAGGTGAGGGCCGCGAATTAATGTTAGGCTCTCTTGCTGTTGCTGGAGTTTCCGGGACTGTCGCTGTCGAAGCAATGTTATTAAGCCGGTTTATGGTCGTAATCTACAACATGAAAAAATTAACTTACATAATCTTGAAGCATTTAGTTCACGTGAAAAATATCTCAATCCCCAACATGCTCACGAGCGAACAAGTTTTCCCAGAATTGTTATGCGAGAACGCGAGTCCTGAGAGAATTATGAATGAGCTTGAAAGTTATCTTGATGACGACGAACGAAGACGCGAGATTGATTTACTTCTGAACGAAGCAAAACTCTCAATGGGAGACGACAACGCCGCTAAGTTTTGGGCTGAATGCGTGCTTAATGCGTAATTAACCTAGTAACATTTTTATTTAATATCGTGTTATTATTCCTCCGTTCAAAATTTTTCATTCATACGGAGGCTTATTTATCATGAAACGTTTTATCTTCATCGCGTTAATTCTATCGCTGTCAATCACTCCTGCATTTTCTCACGAGCTCACGATTAAGGCCAAGCCTGAAGCAGTCATGAAAGCCGGAGAACCTTTTTACGTAACTGTCCAGTCTGCGCATAAATTTATTGTTCCGGAAGAAGTTGAAGTTCTCGAACGCGTCAAAGCCGGAATAATCGAGGACGGAAAATTTGTAGAATCCCAACTTGAAGGCGACGAGAAAAATTTATGCATCAACTTCACCGTTACGCCGAAGGATTTATCTGGGTCAGTTATGCTTGTTGCGATTAAGGACGGCGAGACCTGGAGCATTACTAACGAGGGCGGCAAGACTGGAGCGCGAAAGGATTTAGAGGCTCAGGGCTTGAAAGTTTTACGCTCAACGAAGAATGACAAGTACGCAAAAGCAATCTTCAACGCTTCACATGACGATAAAAATTTTGCTCAGGTTGTCGGCCATCCATTGGAGATTATCCCCGTAACTAATCCGGCTGACGCTAAAGTCGGTGAATACTTCCACGTGAAAATTTTGCTGAACGGTCAGCCTTACACCGGTCCGGTTTGGGCAACTTACGATGGCTTTGTAACGGAATATGAGAACACTTACGCTTATTACACGGAAGCCGAGAACGGAGAAGCTCACGTGAAAATCACTTCGCCAGGATTATGGGGAATTAGAGCGTATCAAGGCGGCTTGCCCGGAGTTGAAGGGGATTACGACGCTTTAACCTTGCGAGCATTCTTATTGTTCAACGTGAAATGAAAAAGTTGATGTTTGTGTTGATGCTGACACTGTGCGCAAGTAAAAGTTATGCTCATGGTGTCGGCTTTCGGCAGTCAAGTTTTAGGTCAATAGCTCTGGAATTTTTTTACTCGACCGGCGAGAAGATGAGTTATCGTGAAGCAAAAGTTTTCTCGCCTAAAGATGACAAGTTCGCTGTTCAGACAGGAAGGACTGACGAGGAAGGGAGATTTGCGTTTGTTCCGGATTGTGTCGGAGAATGGCGAGTGATAGTCCGCGACGAAGAGGGCCATCAATGCGAGGCAAAAATTGACATTGACGACGTGAGTAATCTTGACATGAAAGCGCCAGAGCCGGAAGAACCGTTGTATATCCGTGCAATTCTAGGTGTCAGCATAATTTTCAACATAGCAATGTTAATCTACAGGAGAAAAAGTTAAATGCATCATCAGGAATTTTCAGGGCTCGGCTTTGGGCGTTTCGATATTAATTCATAGGAGAAGAATAAATGCATATCAGTGAGGGAATTTTATCAGGGAGCGTGTTAATTGCGGGCTGGGCTGGGACAACGGCGGGGATTGCTTACGGCTTAAGGAAGACCGAGAGCGAGAAAATTGTACGTACAGCGTTAATCTCGTCGGCGTTTTTTCTTGCGTCGCTCGTTAATGTCCGAATTGGCCCAAGTTCGACACATTTAACTCTTCTTGCTCCGATGGGCTTAATTCTGGGATATTCAGTTTTCCCGGCTGTGTTCGTCGCGTTATTGCTTCAGGCGTTATTGTTTCATTTTGGAGGATTGCTCGTGCTCGGAGCTAATACGTTTATTATGGGAATTTCGGCCTTGAGCGTGTATATTTTGTTCGGGAAAGTTATACGTGAGAGCGATAAAAAATTCTTGACGTTCACAATCTCTTTCATAGCTGGAGCTTTAGCCGTAATGCTGGGGGCGTTTCTTGTCGGGTTATTTCTGGGCTTGACTGACGGGAATTTTTTGACTGCCGCTAAAATTATAATCGTCGCTCATGTTCCATTAGCTTTAATTGAAGGAATTGTTACGGGATTTTTAATCTCGTGGCTTAAGAAATCATCACCGGAGGTTTTATCATGATACAGGACAGTTTTACGTTGACATTCCCGCACGAAAAGTTTTACGCTTCCAGAAATAATTTTGCCCCTGAAAGTCTGCTTGTGAGTGCGTTGGTTTACTCTCTTGCCGTCTCAATCAGCAGTAATTTCATCCCGTTAATTCTCGTCCTAATCCTGCCGGTTATGATTGTATGCGTCAAAAAGTTTCAGGTCTCATCACTCCTCAAGCTCAACATAATAAATCTCGTGATGATTATCACTCTGGCTTTAACGTGGCCGGTTTTTCTTGATGGCGTAAAAATGGGAATGTTGATTACGTTGAGATTGAACATGATTTACATTGTCTGCGAGTATATGATTTTCCCGCTTGGTATCACAGGAATTTATGAGGCTTTATATGCTCTGCGAGTTCCTGAGAAACTGCGAGTGTTGATAATCTTGACGCTTCGGGGAATATTTATCATGCGTGAGAGGCTCGAAACCGCGTTAATCTCCGTGAAACTTCGTGCGCCGAACTTGAAGGGGATTATGAAGCTGAAAGTTTTTGCGAGTATTCTTGCGTCGGTGCTGCTTCAGAGTTCTTCACACTCGGAACGAATGATGCAGGCCGTAATCTTGCGAGGAGGCTTTACCGGATTTTCCCAGTCTGAACGTGAGGGCTTGAAACTCGGTGATATGCTATTAATAGTGAGTTTCATGCTTTATGCGGCTGTTGTGATGAAGTGTAACTATATTTAGCAAAAATGTCATGTATTATGTTTCACTCGCAAAATATAGACACGGTTAGAAGTTGCTAGTTATGTCTTCTCCGTAAATATAAACTCGACGAATTAACGTTTCATGATATATTTATGCGGCTATGCTTGAAGTCGAAAATTTACATTATAAATATCCTGACAATCACGAGGCTTTGAAGGGAATAACTTTCAGGATTTCCGAAGGTGAGAAGACTGCTTTAGTCGGTGCGAACGGTTCGGGAAAATCTACGCTTCTTCTTCATATTGCGGGAGCGTTGAAAGTTCAGGAGGGACGAATAACTTTCAGAGGGAGTGAAGATGTCGAAACTCTGCGAAAGAATATCGGCTTGACGTTTCAGGACGCTGACGACCAAATTTTAATGCCCAGTGTTCTTGAGGATGTTGCGTTTAGTCTCGTTGCGTCAGGAATGAAAGTTAAACAGGCTCATGAACGCGCAAAGAATATTCTTGCTGAGCTTGGAATTTCGCATTTGTCTTCACGTCCTCCGAACAAATTATCCGGCGGGGAAAAGCGTTTAGTCTCGTTCGCTGGGATTTTGGCGGCTGAACCTGAGATGCTCGCTCTTGATGAACCTTCGGCGGGGCTTGATCCGAAAGCACGAAGACGAGTGATAAATTTTCTTCGTGATAGCAATAAAACTATTTTACTGGCTTCACACGATTTAGATTTAGTTCTTGATGTCTGTACGCGCGCGATAATTCTTAACGACGGGAAAATTGCAACGGAAGGTGAGCTCCCGAAATTGTTCACGAATAAGAGACTGCTTGAGGCTAATGGGCTTGAACTTCCACTGAGATATTCATAAAGTTTTGATCTCCGAATTATTTATCCAAAATTTTTACTTGAAAGAAATTTGACAAAACTTTTACTGATAAAGCCTGAATAAATTTCACTGTCAGAGTATATAATACTTTAATCATAAATTTATTCACGGAGGTTGAAATATCATGAAAGCAAAAACTATTCTTACATCATTAATCCTCATGGCAATTCTCGCGGCTTCAACTTCTTATGCTTCAGTTACTCCACAACAGGCCGCATCGGATCAGCGAATTGGCCCATTCGTCGAGTTCACGAAACAAAACGGAGCTAAATTCATTCCTGGACGTTATGCCCACACTAATCAGCTTCCTTCAAGGACAGGCGGCGATAAAATCCTTGCTCCGACGAAAATTATCCTTGAGCTC
>JAFTCP010000125.1 GCA_017454625.1 Synergistaceae bacterium | reverse complement strand
GAAATTACGCTTACAATTTGGGGAATTCCCGAAGAAGGAAATTACAGGCTTGTTGTTGACCGCGACGGAATGGCGAATATTCCTCATATCGGAGTTGTCAGGTTAGCCGGTTATACACTTGCTGGTGCCGAGAGAATTTTAAGCGCGAGATTAGGCCAATATTACACGGGCTTTCAAATGAATTTATCGATGGGACGTTTACGCTCAATCACCGTATACGTAACTGGAAATGCTCAGAGGCCGGGAGCTTACACAGTTTCATCCTTTGCTACGCTGGTTAATGCGCTTCTTGCTTCGGGCGGGCCTTCAGCGAGCGGAAGTTTACGCAATATCGAACTTAAACGCAACGGAAGAACTATAGCCGTGTTCGACATGTACGCTATGCTTCTTCAGGGCAACAAATCTCAGGATGCGAGACTTCAGGCAGGGGACGTAATTTTTATTCCTCCTGTTGGGCCGTTAGTCGGAATTGCCGGCGAAGTTCAGAGGCCGGGAGTTTATGAGCTTAACGGAGCAACGCGAGTTCAGGATTTGCTTTACATTGCCGGAGGTCTTAACGCTCAGACTTTCAAAGGGCGAGTTCAGTATTACCGAGTTTACAATCATGAATACGCCGGAGCCATTGAAGGCACAATCGCGGAAGTTGAGAATATGGAATTAGCTGACGGCGACATTTTAAGGCTCTATCCCGTCTATAATTTTGCGGCTACAGCTTCAATTTCCGGACCTGTAATGAGACCTGGTTCGTTCGTAATTGTTCCAGGCACAACAAGAATTTCTGATGTCGTTTCACGCGCAGGAGGCTTGAACACAACGGCCTCGGACATAGCAGAGGTTACGCGCGTAACTCCTTCATTGAACGGCCCCGTAAATCAGCGCTTCACGATAAATCTTGTTCAGGCAATGCAAGGCGACCCTGTGAATAACATGGTGCTTGAAAACGGTGATAACATCACAATTCTTGTTATTCCCGACTGGAAACAGTCAATCCGTGTAACTATAGTTGGAGAAGTCAGGAGGCCGGGAACTTACTCGATGTTTGCCGGAGAAAAACTTTCGGACTTGATTAATCGGGCAGGAGGATTTACGAACAAGGCATTTTTGCGCGGTGCAATCTTCACTAGACGAAGCGTAGCAATAGAACAAAGAAGGGCTTTAAACCAGATGGCCGACCGAATGGAACGTGAGTTGCTCGAATCCATGCAAAACACAGCGAGCGGAAGTTCAGGGACAGCAAACTCTACGAGCGCGCTTAACTCGGAATATGAGAGACGCAGACAGCTTATTAATAACTTGAGGGATATTGAAATCATGGGCAGAATTATTACTAAAATAGATACGCCTAATAATATTCAGGGAACTCCATGGGATTATGAGCTTGAGGACAATGATTATCTCAACATTCCCGCAACTCCTTTGACAATTAACGTTATGGGCGCAGTTTATTCATCATCGACGCAGATTTATCGCAAGGATATGAGCATAAACGGTTATATCAATGCCGCAGGAGGTGCCCTCAAGACGGCACATAAACGCATGGTATATCTGCTCAAGAGCGACGGAACAACGATAAGATTAACGAGAAGTACGGCTATGCTCACCAGCAAAAAATGGATATCCCCAAGCGGATTTTCAGCTCAAGTTGAGCCCGGCGATACAATTGTTGTGCCCGTAAAATATCTTGACCGTCAGCCTATTGAGTCATTCAAGGACGCTATAGACATAATTTACAAAGTTGCTGTAGCCGCAGGAGTAATTCTTGATGTTACGAACGATTAAGAAATTCTTTCTCTCCTTTACGCGTGAAAATTTACTGTTGGAGTGATTATTGATGATTAAAAAATTTTTGCTCGCGCTGTCGCTTGTTTTATGTTTTGCGTTTGGTGCTTCGGCCTCAAATGTAAAATATGAGTATAAAGTTGTTCCGTTAGGTTCTCTTACGTCGCTTCAAAAGTCGAAAGAGGCAGTTACGAAGACGGCTCAAGTTGAAGAGTTGCTGAACAAATACGGCGCTGAGGGCTGGGAAATTTCGGAGATTTTTGCAGTCAGGACAACTTTTGATCCGAACGTTTTCTTTGTAATCATGAAACGTGCATTATAATTTTATAATGATATTTTCTATTGTTATGAGGCCGGAGATATTTTGCGACAAATTTTGACGAATCTTTGTGGTAATGAGGCGTTTGTTACAGCTTGACGAATGAGAAATTTACGCTAAAATATTTTCGTTGTTACGGGACGTAGCGCAGTCTGGCTTAGCGCATCTGCATGGGGTGCAGGGGGTCGGAGGTTCGAATCCTCTCGTCCCGACCATAACAATACAGGGGGGAGCAGAGGAGGTTCGTAGATTTATCGCATTCCTCTCGTTCAGACCATAATTAAGAGATTAACGGAGGCTCTTACGTGAAAGCGTAGGAGCTTCTTTTTTGTGCGTGTCGTGAAAAGCATGTGTTGTGTCATGTGATGAGTTATGCCGAGTGAGGTCGTGCGTTGCGTGATGAAAGCATGAAGAGTGAAACGTAAAGTGCGAAGTGTGAGTTATGCGGATTGAGGAGCATGAAACGTGAACTATGCGGCATGGAGAGCGTGAATACTGAAACGTGATTATGTAGTGAGGAGCATAGACTATGTGATGTAAAATGTAAATCTCTCAGCGCAAGCATGATGTGAGTTATGTGATGTGAAATATGTAAATTGCTATGTATGAATAGCGGGTGTGCAAGGTGAAATGTAAGCGTCAGGCGTGAATTATGAAGTCAATTTTTGCGTTTATCACAATAAGACACATTTTGAATGCGTATTTATGCTATAATCTCATACGTTCCTTGCCTCTTGGGACAACGCACTATCAGGAGGCCATAAGTCCATAAGGAGGAGGTGTGTAGAGTGCGTAAATATGAGATGCTTGTAATTCTTGATGCAAGTCTCGACAACCAGAGCGACGAAATTCTAAAGATTGAGGAAGTCATCAAAAATCTTAACGGTGTAGTATCAAAGTCAGATGCTTGGGGCAAAAGAACCTTAGCATATCCCATCCGAAAGAAGACCGAAGGTTATTACGTTTTATTCAATTTTGAGCTTGATCCGTCCCAGACGTTTGAGCTTAGGCGTATACTTGGACTTCGCGCGAATGTTTATCGTCAGCTTGTAGTTTTGCTTGATGACTAAGGAGCTGAACGATGAGAGGCTTTAACAGAGCTATCATTGCCGGAAATCTCACGCGAGACCCTGAAGTTCGTTATACCGTCAACAAGAAAGCCTATGCTAAGTTGGGAATTGCCGTAAATAGCACTTGGAGAAATGCAAACGGTGAACTTCAAGAGAACGTAGACTATATTAATGCTACAGCTTGGGGAGCAACTGCTGAAACTTGCGGGAAATATCTCAAAAAGGGAAGTCCCATCTTAATTGAAGGCCGTATAAAAACAGGAAGCTATGACGCAAAAGACGGCTCCGGAAAAAGATACACGACCGAAATTTATATTGATAGTATGGTTATGCTCGGTTCAGGTCAGGGGGCTTCAGGCGGCGGCAGTTCCAGCGGTAATAACTTCGGGAGCTTCAATCCCCCATCAAGTGATGATTTCGGCAGTCCAATAGGAGACAGCGGGTTCGGCGGCGGAATTAATCCAACATCGGGCTTGGCTGATAATAACAACGATAATATGTCAGAGGACGATATCCCGTTTTAATAAAAATACGTCCAGACAGGAGGAAAAATACACAGAATGAACGAACGCGAAAATGTTACACCGGAAAGACCAGGTGCACCAGCAAGAAACGGAACAGCAGGCGGCGGAATGCGCAGAGGTGCTTCAAGACGCAGACCGAAGTTCTGCTATTATTGTGTCGAGAAAGCGGAGCATGTTGACTATAAAGATGTCGAGAAACTCCGTAAATATATCTCTGAAAGAGGCAAAATTATTCCCAGACGTGTAACGGGGAACTGCGCCAAGCATCAGAGGTTATTAACCGAAGCAATCAAACGTGCAAGATACATGGCATTGCTTCCTTATTCATTGGACTAATTCAACGTTGACAATGAGAAAAATTCTTCCCTGCGTGATTATCACCCTTGCCCTGATACTCGCAGGGAGTTTTTTACCCATTACGGGCGTTTTCGGGATGCTGCTTTGTCCTCTGCCTTTGTGCGTTTTGGGATGTCTTGAGGGGCACAAAGTCATGAGCATCGCAGAGTTATTAATCGAAGCGTCGCTGTTTATCATAATTTCTCCGATGATGGCCGTATATTTTCTCGTTGGAGCGGCTCCGGTTTCAGCGATGATTTTTATGTTGTCGCGCGATGAGTTCAAGGAAGCTAAGAAGTATTCAGGCCCTGAAAGTTTTTTAATCACAGTCGGAGCTTCGATACTTGCTAAGTTAGTCTTGCTGTTAGTGTTCTGGTTCGTAACTGGTAGGAATATTTTGTTCCCTGATGTATCGCAGATGAACGAAATTTTTCATGAGCTTTATGGGGATCAGCCGGAGCTTCTGGAGGCTTTGAAGCGAGTTCTAGCGATTTTTCCGTATTTGATGCCGTCAATTCTCGTGATTTATTCCAGTGTTGAAGCCTTCTTGAATTACTCGTTGTGTGGTAGATTTACTAAGAGAATTTCGCCGTCTGTAAAAAATTTTCCTCCTGAGCTTCCGGAGTTTAAGTTATGGCGTTTTCCCGTCTCATTAATCTTCGCGCTCGTTTTTGCCTCGTTATTCAAGTATTTTATTGACATTGATGAATACTTCGAGATTTCAGCGTTTATTATGAATTTGCAGATTATCATTGATGCCTTAATGTTCGTAAACGGCTTAGCTCTTGCTTTCTGGCTTATGTCGGGCTTCAAGTTTCGCAGGGCCTCGAAAGTATTTATGTGCATAATTCTATCAATCCCATTTTTCTGGCCGTTTTTAATGGTCATGGGAATGGGAGATTCAGCGATGAATTTCCGTGAAAAGATTAAATTTTAATTTTATCCGTGCAAAACTTTATACCCTGCCCTGAATTGTTCAGGAATATCTGAAATTTGCAAATTCTTCGTGATGTCTTCAGTTCCCGCGTCGCATGCTTGAGAATAATACCAACATTTATATTCAATCACGCTTAAAATTTCCTGTAAATTCTCAAGTTCTTTAAGCAAAATTTCCCGGCGTTTAACGAAAATTTCAAGCCTCTCGTTTAATGCTCCGTCCCCTCTTGCCCGCGAATCTATAAAACTCTTGATATCCTTAATCGACAATCCCGAACGTTTCAGGCAGTCAATTAATTTTAAATTGCTATAATCTTCATCAGTAAAAATTCTCACATTGTTATTGTCGCGCTTTAACGACGGCAGCAATCCTTTTTTGTCATAATATCTCAAAGTCGAAGCAGGCAGCCCTGTTAATTCTGACATAATTTTAATCGTATAAGTCATGAAAAATTTTTTCTCCTTATGTGTTGTATATATAATATTTTATTCCATCATCAAATATATTTCGCTATTATTTCATCAATATCCGCAGGACTTTTCGAGATATCGCAGGCCCATTCTCCGAAAATTTTTATTCCGTTTACAGCTTTTACCCAGTCGCTTAATCTCTCACGTTTGATTTTATCCTGTTCGCTCTCAAGCCCTTTAACCTCAAGAATTAACATTCTATCGTTTTCAAGTTTAATAAGGAAATCAGGTAAATATCTTCTTTCAGCTCCCTTGAAAACATAGCTGACATAAAAACCCAAATGATCATTTTTTACCCAAGCCTTAACGTTAGGATTATGATCAAGTTTATATGCTTCTGAAGCTTCCCATCTGCTGTCAAAAACACATCTATTAACATGAGATTTACGAGTAATTTCGTTCGATCTGCCTGTATACCATGAATGCATTTCTTCAGTAGACATTATTCGTTTCATGCTGTTAAAAACTGGTCGAATAACGTCGCGGCTCTCGGACGTAATATAGTTCCATAAATGATTAATGATTTTCTCCATGTTTAGAGCCAACAAAATTTTTCTGCGGACTTCATTGATGGCGAAAAGTTCGGGAAAAATTTTAATATGGCCTCCCTGCAAATAATTTTCAGAAAGTTTTATGACTTGGCCGAGCAAAGTTAATTTTACCCCACGCTTTTGCCATTCTGTTTGAGTTTTATCATAGACTTCTCCGGCTGTCTTGAAAATAATTTGTTGAAGCCGGATATTTGCATAAAGTTTTTCAATGTCAATTTCATCACATCGCATTAAATCTGTTTTCCCGTTAATTATCGGCGCGAGTTCTACGTTAATTGTCGTTCCTTCTGCGTTAAGCTCAAGTTCAGGAACGCTTTCAACATTCAAGCTCAATTTTTGAAGTATAAGATATTCTAGATTAGTGAGGTTAGGCCAGGAAATTTTATATTTCAGGCGTTCATCTAGAACTTGAATTAACGTTTTCGGAGCAGCCGGAATAATTTCACCTGTTCCAGTATCTTCATGAGGAAGAAACGTGAAGGGAATTCCGAACACATTTACATATTCGGGCGTGAAAAATTCGCCGTCTTTAGGCTTATCGTAAGAAGTTCTGCGTAAACCTCTTCCAACGACTTGCTCACATAATAATTGACTTGTAAAAGCACGAAGGCCCATAATATGCGTAACAGTTTTTGCGTCCCAGCCTTCAGATAACATTCCTACGGATATAACATTTCGTATCTGCTCCCCTTTTCGGCCTTCCTGTCCTATTGTATCAGCCACCTCACGCAAAAGTTTAGCATCTGAAGTATTTTTATCGTCTAATATTCTGCTGTCAATTCGTAAAATTTTATCAGGTTCGCATAGTTCAGGCACATCAATTTTACCGTGAGTGAACGAATAATCTATCCTTGCTGCCGTTGCCGTCGTATTCGCAACTGTAATCATGACTGGAGGCGTTAATTTTCCGGAAGATTTCCAGACTTCAAACGTTTTTGCCCAATCCTTGCCTAAGAGTAAATATGCGTTCCTAACGAGCTCCGGCAGTTCGGCTTCATCTCCTGGCGAGCTTGTTAAATCAGGTTTCACTTTTTTATCGGCATAAATATGGAGCAATTTTGATCTATAATTTTTATCTGGCAAGGCATCATCACGAACAACAACGCGAGGAGTTTTCACAATTCCTGATTCAATCCCATCGCTAAGCCCGAAATCGCTGACAATCCAGCTAAACAATCCTTCTTCGTCGTTTCTGGTTTTTCCTGGAATAAACGGAGTTGCTGAGAAATCGTAACATGTCAAAATTCCGCGAGCTTTATTAATTCTGTCAAGCCCGTTGATCCACACTGTCGCTTCTTCATAGGCGGCTTTTTCTTCGGCGGAACGTTTATACCCTTTTTTATCCTCCGGCCGAACTCTCCAGGCATGATGAGCTTCATCGTTAATGACGAGAATATTCTTAGCACTAGGGAATTCGTTTAATATTTCTCTAACATAAGCATTATCGCTTTTAGGGCCTCGTTTGTCTACACTCTTGTGTTTTGCGATTTGTTCTTGAGTTTCCCAAGCCAGAGCCTGCCAATTATGAATAATAATTTTTCCCCGAGCTAACAAATCTCTCATTTCAGCAGGTACAATCTCAAATTGAGAATAATAATTTTTAGGATGTTCAGGCCTCAAAACTTGAAGCCTCTCTTTCACCGTCAAGTTCGGAGCAATCACAAGAATATTCTTGCTGAAGCGTTTATCTCGCGGATAATTGATTTTATTGCATATCATCCATGAGATTAACATAGCCATGACTATAGTTTTTCCTCCGCCTGTGCATAATTTTGTGCAAATCCTTCTAAACTTGCTTCCGTCGTTTACAATTTTTATTCCAGTTTTGAGATTATCAGGAGCTTCTGTGAGAAAAATTAACGATTCAATAGCATCAAGCTGACAGAAGAAGAACGGCCAGAATCTTGCGCTTTCGTCATGCCAATATTCCAGAAGTCTGCGGGTGGTGTTCGTAATGCCGGGATAATCAGCTTCACGCCATGCTTGAACTTTGGGCCTGATTTCGTTGACGAGTTTAATCTCAATAAATTTTCCTTCATCGTCATCTTGAGGACTAATATTTTTGCTTGTAACTAGATATCCTGCAAGCCTTCGGCCTTCGATCATGTCAAAACTTTTTTTCTGCCTGTTGTATTGCCAATGATAACGTGGTTCCGAATAAGCTGAATTTATGATTAATTTCGTGATTTTTGTATTATTCATGAAAAATTATTCCTTTTTTAAAAACTTTAGATTTCAATATTTTATATGAAATTTTAAATAGAATTGAAAAACGGAAAGCAGTATAAGTTAATAAAATGCTTTCCGCTAAAAAGTGATAAATTTCTCTGTTTAAGGCTCAATTATAGTTCCAGGAATTACTGCCTTTTATTTTACAATTTTTATTCAGGCAATATCTGAAGAAAATTTATGACTATTTATCATAATAACCCAACAAGAAGCCCAACGATAAAAGTTGTCGGTCCCATTGTCAGGAATAATTGAGGAATACTCACTCCCCATGAGATTAACACTCCTGCACCGAGCGCGGCCAATGCCATAAAAATAGAATCCGTGATATTTGAGCAGGCTATAACTCCTGAAACTTTTTCTTCGGGGGCTTTCGACTGCATGACGGCATATAACGGGACAATATATAATCCTCCGCAGAAGGCTATCACGAACAGGCAGAAAGTTATCATGAAATTTTCGGGCCGTGAGAAGAACTCCCAAGCTCCAATTATCGGCGTTCCTGCTTCAACCGGAGGACGATCGCTTACCCACCATAATAAAACGCTGGCGATTGCAATTCCGTACGCGGCTGAAGGGACGTATTTTGTCGTAACTTTTCCCCTGAGAATTGCATCACAGAACATTGAGCCTATGCCAATTCCACACGAGAATATCGCGAGAAACGCCGTAGCAACGCTCTCATCAGTTCCGAGTATAAGGCGTGAATATGTCGGGAACTGAGCGAGAAATACTGAGCCGACAAGCCAGAACCATGAAATAGCCAGCATTGAGCCGAAAACTTTTTTCATCGGGTAAATGTCAGCGAACATCTCACGTGTCCTTGATATAATCTTAAACGAGACTTCGCGATTTTCGTCAATTGGTTTCGTCGGAGGAATGAACATACTGCTTAACCAGCCGACAGCCGCGATTGTTACAGCTAAGCCGCCGACCCAGTAAATTCCGTTAGGCCGCAAAATCATCAAGCCGCCTGAAATTGTGCCGGATAAAATCGCTAAATACGTTCCCATTTGGATTAACCCGTTGCCAGCGATTAATTCCTCTTCGGGTAAATGCTGAGGGAGTATGCTGTATTTTGCTGGTGAGAAGAAAGCTGACTGCGTGCCCATCAAGAATAACACGACCATTAACAACCAGATATTACCGAGCCAGAAGCCCAAGAATGCACCGGCCATTACGACGATCTCAGCGAATTTTACCCATCGCATTAAAATTGAACGGTCATACTTGTCGGCCAAATCGCTAGCTGTCGGAGCAAACACGAAGAATGGCAGAATGAATACTCCGGCAGCAGCATTCACGAGAATACGCGAGTCAACACCTGCGGCATCACCAAGCCTGTAAGTTATGAGCATCATCAACGCGCTCTTGAAGAAATTATCATTGAATGCCCCTAGAAATTGCGTGATGAACAGGGGCATAAATCGACGAACGAATAATAACTTGAACATCTTGATTTACAGCTCTCTCTTCCACTTTGTGCCTTGAGGCGTATCCTCTAAGACAATCCCTTGTGATTTGAGTGTGTCTCTGATTTCGTCGGAACGTGCAAAATTCTTGGCTTTTCGTGCTTCGTTTCGTTCTGCGATTAACTTCTCAATCTCCGCGCTTATGTCGTCATGTTCAGTTTCCGCGTCGTCCCGGCCAATTATGCCTAAAATCTCGTCGTAATCGTCTAAGGCTTTCTTGGCGAGCGTGAAAAATTCTGACGGGAGAGTTTCGTTCTCCTTCAAGCTCGTGTTGATGAGGTAAACCACGTCGAATAATATTCCGATTGCGGCGGCAGTGTTGAAGTCGTCGTTCATTGCGTCAGAAAAATTCTTGTCGAGTTCCTGAAGCTCAGCCTTGAATTTCGCAATGTCAAAATCCTTGCGCGTGTTGTCGGCAAAATCGGGTTTGCTGTTCTCAGAATGTGGGCTGTCGTCGGCAGAATTGGCCTTGCTGCTCTCACTATGAGATTTATTATCACTTACTCTTGTTTTGGCGGCAAAATCCAAATCACTCCGGCAGTTACGTAATCTCTCGACTCCAGCAACGGCATTTTCGAGCGTCTCCTTAGAAAAGTTAATCGGGTTTCGATAATGCGCGCTCAATATGAAAAATCTCAACGCTAACGGCGGAATTTCCTTCAAGGCTCCTCTGGCTGTTAAGAAATTTCCGAGTGATTTAGACATTTTAGCGCTGTCAATTAACAAAAATCCGTTGTGAAGCCAGTAATTTACGAATGGTTTTCCGGAATTTGAGGCAGCTTCACTTTGGGCGGCTTCGTTTTCGTGGTGAGGGAACATTAAATCAATTCCGCCTGAATGAATATCAATGTTGTCGCCTAAATATTTTGAAGACATTGCCGAGCATTCGATGTGCCAGCCAGGACGGCCTTTTCCCCAAGGACTTTCCCATGAAGGTTCGCCGGGCTTCTCAGCTTTCCATAATACGAAGTCTAACGGGTCTTTTTTCTTCTCGCCGGGTTCAACTCTTGCGCCAGCTTCTAAGTCCTCAAGATTTTGTTTGCATAAGCTCCCGTATTTCGGCCAACTCTTAATGTCAAAGTAAACGTCGCCATCCACAACATAAGCATGTCCATTCGCGATAATTCTCTCGATAGTGTGAATGATTTCCGGAATATGTTCTGTTGCGCGAGGTGCTACGTCGGGCCGTCTAATTCCGAGAGCATCAGCGTCCTTATTGTATTCGGCGATGAATTTATCTGCGAGTTCCTTAACCGTGATATTTTCCTGATGAGCTCGGTGTATCATTTTATCGTCAATGTCCGTAAAATTCTGCACAAACGTAACTTTATAGCCCTCGTGTTCAAGCCAGCGGCGTAAAACATCAAAGACTATGAAGGGCCTTGCGTTTCCAATATGAAAGTAGTCATAAACTGTCGGGCCGCAGGAATAGAAGCTGACATGTCCGGGCTTAATCGGCGTAAAAACTTCTTTCGTGCGGGTTAAATCGTTAAATAGAGTTAAGCTCAAAATATTCACAAATCCTTTCGATAATAAATTTGCTGAATATTTTACACTAAAGCCACCTAAAACTCTTAACGTGAAAATTTGTGCTTGATACGATAATAAACGTCTCTAACCAGAAGAGTGATAATTCCAGTGAACCGCCGCCTAATCATATTGTTAATGCCTTCTTTGACACGCTTCATGCATTGTTTCCAGTTTTTGTGTGTATACTGTGAGTTTGCTGAT
>JAFTCP010000124.1 GCA_017454625.1 Synergistaceae bacterium | reverse complement strand
GTCATTGTCAATCCTTCCTTTCACGTAAAGAGTTTTTATGATTTTAGCATAGTGTATAATCTCTAAGCAAAGTATAGCTAAAACAATATCACGCCATCTTAATAACATGATATTATAATTACGCAAAAACGGAGCTGAAAATTTTATGCATAACACGTTAATAGTATATTTCTCCAAGTCTGGACGCACAAAGAAAATTGCTGAACAAATCTCTCAAGAATTAGCCGCGTCAACTCACGAAATATTGACCGAGAAAAAATATCCCAAGACTTACATCATGACAATATTAGAATCCCGCAAAGAGTTCAAGAATAACGAGAAGCCCGCATTAATCGACGCTCCAATTGAGAATTTCGCCAGTTATGACAGAATTTTACTCGGCTTCCCCGTATGGTTCTGGACTTGTCCGATGGCCGTAGTCTCATTCTTGGAAAAATACGATTTCACAGGCAAGGAAATTTTCCCGTTCTGCACAAGCGGAGGAAGTTCATGCGATAAAGCTGCAGCCAAAATCCGCGAATTATGCCCAACCGCAAAAGTTCATGACGGAATTAAAGCTAACTCAATCGACAAGTCAAAAATTTCTGAGTGGCTTAAAGATTAACGAAAAAATATAACATGTTATATTTTGCTGATGATTTCAAACGCAGCGAGATATTTTTCACACATCATTGAGGGGGCAAAATGGGCAGAATATTTTTCACGCGTCAAAACACATATAACCAGACCGAAATTGACGAAGCTGTAGCAAAATCATTTGACCACTTCGGCGGCATTCAGAGCTTCATTAATCGCGGCGATAAAGTCTTACTGAAAGTTAATCTCGTCTCAGGTCATCCCGTCTTTCACAGAGTTACAACGGATCCTTCAATCGTCCGAGCCGTCGCAAAACTCGTTCTTGATGCCGGAGGAATTCCCTTAATCGCTGACAGTCCAGGCATCGACAACTTCACTCATGCTGCCGAAAAAGCCGGTTTCGTTCAAGTCGCTCGCGAATTCAATATAGAATGTCATGAATTAACAGACCCTGTTGACCTTCCTGTGAATGAAAACGCAAGCTACAAGAAAATTCAAGTCAGCAAATACGTTCTCGAGGCCGACAAGATAATTAATCTCCCTAAGCTCAAAACTCACGGCCAAATGTATTTAACAATGGGAGTAAAAAATTTATTCGGCTGCATTCCTGGACGATTAAAAGCCGGCTGGCATTACAACGTTGGACTTAACCGTGAAAGATTTGCGGGACTTTTGCTCGACATTTACGGCGGAGTTAAGCCGACTTTCACAATTTTAGACGGAGTTATCGGCATGCACGGAGACGGTCCAACTTCCGGAGAACCTTACGAGTTCGGAATTATTTGCTCATGTGTTGACGCTCTCACTATGGACTTCTGGCTCTGCAAAATGCTCGGCGCAAAGCTCGAAGATTACCCGTTATACTTGGCTGCAAAAAAACGCAATATGCCTCAGTGTGAACTTAATGAAGCTGACGTTGAAGGCGAAATTTCCCCGTCTCATGTCTTCCCAAACGTCAAAATCCCGAAAACCCGCTCGATGAAATTAATTCCCTTCCCGTTCGTCGAACGATTAATGACATCAAAGCCCGTCCATATCCCCGAATTATGCATAGGCTGCGGAAGGTGCGCGGCTGTGTGTGCGGCCGGAGCCTTGAAACATGAGAATAAACACTTGACATTCGATTACGGAAAATGCATAAGGTGTTATTGCTGTCATGAAATGTGTCCGGTCAAAGCCATCAAGTTTAAGGAGAGTAAATTAGTTAAGCTAATCAATTTTTTCACACACTGAAAATGTTATACTTGTTGCAAAATTCCATTTAAAGGAGATTAATACTGCATGAACGAATTTGAGAAGAGGCTCGCCCGACATTACGACGAGTTAAAGTGGCTGTATTACGAACTTTACGGCAGCGACAAACAGGCCTTCGATTAC
>JAFTCP010000123.1 GCA_017454625.1 Synergistaceae bacterium | reverse complement strand
CGAGGTCGCCGATCGCTGAAGCTGAAGGGACATTTTGAGTTTGCTCTTCGTAAGCCGTCAAAATTTTCGCATCCTTAATTTCCCGTCTGGGGCCGTAAGAATAAATCGTTAACGGGGCTTTCACAGCTTCGGACATTCTTACGCCGAAATGATAATCTCCGCCGAGCTGTATAATTCTGTCAGTCTTCTCGTGAATAATATCCTGCCAAATTCTTGACGCGCTCGCAGGCCCCTCAAGTTTATCAACGCCCAAGAGTGAAGCGGCTTCTCTCTCGTGGCCTGAAGCAAATTGACACGGCAAAAGCCATAATGAAACGGAATGTCCGCGCTTCCTGAGTTCCGTAGCGACAGGGCGAACCCAACCCCATAATTCACCGGGCCCGTTCGTTAAAATCGTTATACGCAAAATATTCACTTCCTGATTTACAAAAATTTAATCATGAAAAATTTATTATAATACGCACAAATATTCATAGGAGATAAATTAATGTATAAAAAGTTATTGGCCAGCGTAAGAGAGTATAAGAGGCCGTCTCTTGAAGCTCCGTTTTATGTCTCGCTTGAGGTCGTTATGGAATGCATAATCCCTTTCATCGTCGCACGTCTTGTTAATGAAATTCGGGCAGAATGTGAGCTTTCGGAATTATTAAAACTCGGCGGCTTGTTAATAATCATGGCGTTTTTGTCGTTATTGTTCGGGATTATCGCGGGTAATGCTTGTTCGACGGCTTCATGCGGATTTGCAAAAAATTTACGGAGCGATATTTTTCGGGCTGTGCAAAAATTTTCGTTTGAGAATATCGATAAATTTTCGACGGCTTCACTTGTTACGAGATTGACGACGGACGTTAGCGATGTTCAACAAGCATACATGATGATTGTACGAACGGCGATACGCGGCCCCTTGATGCTGATATTTTCGTTCGTGATGGCGTTGATTATGGGCGGGAGAATTGCTTTTGTGTTTCTCTTTACGGCTCCATTCTTGGGAATTGGCCTGTTCTCAATAGCTAGCTGGGCAATGCCGACGTTCCGAAGATTATTTGTGAAGTATGACCTTCTCAATGAGGGAATACAGGAAAATATTCACGGAATTAGAGTTGTAAAAGCGTTCGTTCGTGAGGACTTCGAGAAGAAAAAGTTTGCGAGGGACGCTGAAAATTTATGCGCTGACTTCACATTGGCCGAGAGAATTTTAGCGCTGAATAATCCCATCATGCAATTCTGCCTTTACGTCGTCATGATATTTGTACTTTATTACGGGACCTACAGGGTAATCACGACGCGCGGGCTTGACTTGAACATTGGGCAGATTAGCTCACTGATAACTTATGGCGTGCAAATTTTGGGAAGTCTAATGAGGCTGTCTATGGTCTTCGTGATGATTACACTTGCGAGGGAAAGTGCCGTACGAATTGTTGAAGTTTTAGACGAGAAACCTGCGCTTGAAAGTCCGATTAACGGCATTAAAGAAATTTCCAACGGAGATATTGAGTTCGAGAACGTCAGCTTCGGTTATGGGAACGCAAAAATTGTTGAAACTTCACCTCTCGGCAATGATGTAACGGCTAGTCCTCAGTTCTCAGATGCCAGCGATGATGTAACAGCAAACCTCTCAACCTCCAACGTCAGCGATAACATGAAAGTCAACGCCTCAAACTTCGCCGTCAACAACCCCGCTTCCCATGTCAGCAGCAACATGAACGCTAACGCCTCAAGCTCAGCCATCAACACGGAACTCAACGCTTCACACTCAGCTGTCAACGGCGACGATACTACCAACACACAAGCCCGCGACAATGCAACGCGCATCAGCTCAACTTCACACGAAGGCATAAAATCTTCATATGCTTTACGTAAAATTAATCTTAAGATTTCGTCGGGTTCAACAATCGGAATTATCGGCGGAACTGGTTCATCAAAAACTACGCTTATACAGCTAATACCGCGACTTTACGACGCTTCAGAAGGAATTGTTAAGGTCGGGGGGCATGACGTGAGGGATTATGACTTAGAAACTTTGAGAAATAATGTAGCTGTCGTTTTGCAAAAGAATGAACTATTTTCCGGCTCAATCCGTGATAATTTATTATGGGGCGACAAGAACGCTGACGATGAAAAAATTGCGGAGGCTTGCGAAATTGCGTGTGCTGACGAGTTCATTTCGAGACTGCCGAACGGTTACGACACTCACATTGAGCAGAACGGAACGAACTTATCAGGAGGCCAGAAGCAGAGATTATGCATAGCGCGAGCGTTATTGAAGAGGCCGAAGATATTAATTCTCGACGACAGCACAAGCGCGGTTGATACTCACACTGACGCGAAAATCCGGGCGGGACTGCGAAAGTTTATGCCTGAGGTTACGAAGATTATAATTGCTCAGAGAATTTTATCGGTTCAGGATGCAGATAAAATTATTCTCATGGAAGGAGGAGAGATTAAAGCTGTCGGAACTCACGAGGAATTGTTAAAGTCGAACGGGATTTACGGCGAAATTTATATGTCTCAGCACAGGGAATTGTAAATTATTATTTCAAGGAGGAATGATTTTTCATGCGTAAGAGATTATTAGCAGGTTTGATTTTGGCGTGTTTGTTCAGTAATTGCGCTTATGCTTCGGACTGGAAAAGTTATTTCAAAGTTGACTGGGACGAAGTAGGAAATTATGCTTCGGAAAAATGGAACGACGCTTCAAATTACGTAACCGGATTATTCACGGGCAAGAGCAAGGATGTTACTGCTGAGAAAGTCGCCAGCGATGAAATTTTGCCGCCGGAAGTCGCACAAGGCTGGGACAAACTCACGAACTCATTAACCGACGCTTTGACACTTCGCGACAAGAACGAGAAATTACCGCGTAAATCATGGATACCATTTAGAGAAGACCAAGTTAGCAACACCAAGAAAATTAATGCGCTTCTCGATGCTGCCTTAAGTATTCTCGTAAACGGCGAGGCTGGAACAATGAGGCGTGAGGCTTCGGCTTTACGCGACAGGCTCGAAAAAATGAGGGTTGAGCTTGACGATTTGCGTAATAAACGGATTACTGCTCCGGAAAGTTCATATCTGCCCTGGAGGATGACGCGTGATAAAGCTGACAGGAAGATTGCGGAGTTACAGGAAGAAATTCAAGTCAGCGAAGAAAAAGTGAAAGTTATCAACTCAAAGCTGACATCAGCATTAAAGGAAATTGGGCTTGAACTCAGCGAAACTCAGACGGATATTTTATTGAACTCGGTAACAGGCGATGACTTGCTGCAAAATACAGTCGTCTTCTCGAACGTCAAAGCTGTGGTTGAGAAACTTGAACAATTAGCCCAGAACGAGACGAACAGCCTGGAAATTACGCGGCGTTACACGGGATTATATTTAGTCCTGAACGATTTATTGATACACACGCAGGAAGAATTTGTGAACAAGATTGACGGCGAATATAAATCCAAGCTCACAGCGATAATCAACGAGGCCGAAAATCTTCGCAAAGACGCGCTGACCAAGAGCAACCAGAAAGAATATTCACAGGCTCAGAGAAAATCATTTGCTTCAAACGCTCAAGCCAACGCAATGACCGTGAAAGTTGCGAATTTATACATTGAGCTTCTTAACTCTCAGCGTAAGGGAACAATGGAGAGCTTAAAGAGTTTAAGATTGAACCGGGATTTAGCCGAGAATACGTATAAAACTGTGAGAAGTTCCGGAGAACTCAGGGGATTAATTCATTCGGGCCTGAAACTTTTTGATGCCGTTGATGCTTTGAAGATGCCGGAGCTTAAAGTCTTTGAGAGCGGAGTTATGCGTCTGGAGTTCGAGGAAATTAATAGACGTTTACGCAGGGAATAAGAGGGGAGAAGGACGACCGTCTGGTGAATGCCGGGCGGTTTTTTTGTGCATAAAATTTCTCAGAATGTTATGCTATGAAGAAATTAACAGGCTTTTACGCGAGGAATAAGAAGGGAGAAGGACGGGGCGGCTAGGATTTATGCTCCGGGCGTTTTTTTTTTGTGCGCATAAAATTTCTCAGCTCATGAAGAAAATTTGTAGCCGTCTATTTTTCGCCAGGCGGTTATTTTTTGTGTTAAAGTATATAAAAATTTTTCAGGAGGTTTTGTTTATCATGAAGAAATTATTAATCACATTCGCATTATTCATGTTGTTAATCGTCCCGGCCTATGCTGAGACCTTGAGAGTAATTCCATATCCAGCGAGTGCAGACACTCAGAGTGAAGGAGCTTCATCCGCGCCGACTAATATCAATCACAGGCCATCGGAATATTTTGACACTCAGACGGATTTTTACGAGGCAAAAAATACTGACACAAGAATTATTCTCACTCATTATCCGACATATCAACAAACACGAGAAAACACATGCGGACCTGCGGCGGCGTTGACAGTTTTATATTATTACGGCGTTACGAATTACACAGAAGAGGACTTAGCGCGCGAGATGAAAACTCACTCTCACGTCGGCACAAATCCGAAGAACTTGTTAGCATTCTTTGAGCGTCTGAAATGGAAGACTGATAGCAACCTCACTCATTCACGCTTTGAGGAATACGACGACTTCATGAACTTTGTGAAGAAAAATTTATCTGAGAATACGCCCATCATGGTTGAAAATGTCGAATGGGGCGGACATTGGCGCGTAATCATCGGCTATGACACAATGGGAACGTCTTCAACTCTCGACGACGTTTTAATCATGGTTGACCCTTACGACACGTGCGATCATTCACAGGACGGCTACACTGTGGAGAACGGCGAAAATTTTTACTCTATGTGGTTTGATCACTCAATGCTTCCTGAGGACCAAAGAGACCAGCCGTTTGTTATTGCGAGACCGTAAAATTTGAGTAAGCTATGAGTTAGGTAAAAATTTTGACGTTGGGTTATACGAAACTTTTTACCAGCTTGTAGCTTTTACGATGAAATGTTCGACTATGATAAAATTTTTTGCCGCCAAGTATGCTGACAGCTGCAAGAAAAAGTGAGGTTATATTCATGAAGAAAATTTTAGCAGCAATAATCTTATTTCTCTCGGTCAAAAGTTCTTATGCAAGTTTTGAGCCGGAAAAAGTTATGCGCTCAATGACGCTTGAGGAGAAAATCGGCCAATTGTTTATAATTCGTCCGGATCAGCTTGACAAAAATTTATCGCTTGACATCGTTCATTCGGACAAGCTCAAGGACAACGACAAGGGAATAAAAGTTTTTCGTGATGACATGCTCGAAACTCTGAGTAAATATCCAGCTGGGGGCTTCGTTTTGTTCCGTAAGAATATTGACGATCCCGAACAGGTAAAAGCTCTCACCACGAAACTCAATGAAGCGAGTAATATTATTCCGATTATTGCTGTTGATGAGGAGGGAGGACGCGTTGCGAGGATAGCCAATAACAAGAACTTTGACGTGAAAAAATTTCTCAGTGCCGCGAAAATTACGGACGCGAACGAAGCCGGAGCGACAATCGGCGAATATTTACGGGAATACGGATTTAACATGAACTTTGCTCCCGTTGCTGACATCAACACGAACCCTAAAAATATCGTGATTGGAGATAGAGCATTCGGAACAAACGCGGCTTACGTCTCAAAAATGGCCGGAGAATTTCTTGACGGGCTTCATTCACAGGGAATTTTAGGGAGCCTGAAACATTTTCCAGGACACGGCGACACGACGAACGACACTCATGCCGGACGAGTTATTGTCAATAAGACTTGGGAGGAATTGAAGAATGCTGAATTAATCCCATTCATTGAGAACTTCGGCAAAACCGACAGCATAATGAGCGCGCATATAACTTTGACGAAACTTGACACGCTGCCTGCAACTCTTTCACGAAAAATCATAACTGAGAAATTACGTGATGAACTCGGATATGACGGCGTAATCATCACGGATGCTTTGATGATGGGAGCGATTAACAAGCATTATTCTTCGTCGAAGGCGGCTGTTCTTGCTCTTGAGGCCGGCTGTGATATTCTGTTGATGCCGTATGATTATCAGGCGGCGTTTGAGGGCGTAATTGAGGCTGTGAAGTCCGGCAGAATTTCAGAGAAGAGAATTGATGAGAGCGTTGCAAGAATTATGAAGCTGAAGGAGAGAATATAAATGTTAAAGTGGTGGCAGAAAGCGATTGTGTACCAAGTTTACCCGAAGAGTTTTTGCGACACTACCGGCTCAGGAACCGGCGACATTAAGGGCATCACGAGCAAGTTAGATTACCTTCATGATTTAGGCATCGGCGCTATCTGGCTGACACCTGTATATCCATCTCCGATGGTTGACAACGGCTATGACATTTCGGATTACACGGGAATTGGCGATATGTTCGGAACGATGAAAGATTTTGACGAGTTAATCGCTGAAGCCGGCAAGAGGGATATAAAAATTGTCATGGATTTAGTCTTCAATCATTGTTCAGATCAGCATAAATGGTTTCAGGAGTCCCGAAAGTCCAGCGACAACTCAAAATCTGACTGGTTCATCTGGCGTGATGCTAAGCCTGACGGAAGCGCGCCTACTAACTGGAGAAGTATTTTCGGCGGAAGTGTCTGGACTTGGTGCGAGGAGAGAGGGCAATATTACTTTCATACTTTCGCGAGTGAACAGCCTGATTTGAACTGGGAAAATCCCGACGTAAGACGAGCTTTATACGACGCGGCTAATTTCTGGCTGAAAAAGGGAGTTGGAGGTTTCAGGATTGACGCGATAACTTATATCAAGAAGCCCGCAGAATTTCACGACGGGAAACCTGACGGCCAAGACGGAACTATAAACGTTCATTTGATGATTGCTAACACTCCGGGAATTCTTGACTTTTTGCACGAGATGAAGCGTGAAGTTTTTGACGGGCATGATATTTTTACGGTCGGCGAAGCTAACGGTGTGAGCGCGGATGAATTGCCTCAATGGGTAGGAAAAGACGGCGTATTTGATATGCTGTTCGAGTTCAGTCATGTAGATTTGCCCTTTAATGACGCTGAAATTTGGTGTTATCCCCGCAAATGGAAGTTGACGGAGCTTAAGAGTACGCTTACGGCGACGCGCGAGGCAACAAAAAATTCATGGTGTCCGGTCTTTTTCGAGAATCACGATCAGCCCAGAAGCGTAAATCATTTTTTCCCGTCTGGTTATGACACGAAGAAGTCTGCGAAGGTTTTAGCGATGATTTTATTGACTATTCGGGGAACTCCATTTATCTATCAGGGCGAAGAGTTAGGGATGACAAATGTATCATGGGAAGACATCAACATTTACGATGACATTTCTACGAAGGGCCAATATGCATTTGCTTTGAACGAGGGATTTTCACCGAAAGAGGCGATAAAGCATATACAGTTTTTCTCGCGCGACAACTCAAGAACTCCTATGCAATGGAACGCTGAAGCTAACGCGGGCTTTACGTCTGGGAAATCGTGGCTTCCTGTGAATGAGAATTATATTGACATCAACGCCGAAGCTGAAGCAAAAGATGAAAATTCCGTTCTCTCATGGTATAAAAAGTTAATCGAGTTCAGATTGAAAAAGTCTCACGAGGTCTTGACGGCCGGAAGCTATCGAGAAATTTTTGCCGACAGTGAAGAGATTTTTGCGTATGAGCGTGAACTTGACGGGGAAAAAATTATTGTTGTCGTGAATTTTACGGATAAAAACCTGAAACTTCCGGATGAATATTTTGCGGACAAGAGAATAATTTTGACGAGTGAGAATAACTTTGACAGCTCCGAACTTCAGCCATTAGAAGCAAGATTATACGAATGAAACAAAATCCCCCTGTCGTGAAAATTTTTGCAGGGGGAATAACTTTTTACTCGACAGTTACGCTCTTAGCAAGATTACGCGGCTTGTCAACGTCAAGTTTTCTCGCAACAGCTACGTAATATCCCATCAACTGAAGCGGTATCACTGACAAACTCGCGCTGAAGTGTTCGTCAGTCTCAGGAATATTGAATATGAAATCGGCCTCTTCCTTGAGATATTCACAGCCTCGTGTTGCGACGACAAAGAGAAACGCTCCGCGACTTTTAGCCTCTAACATGTTGCTGGCTATTTTCTGGTACAAATCCTTCTGCGTCATAATCCCGGCAACTAACATTCCGCGTTCGATTAAACTGATTGGCCCGTGTTTCATCTCTCCTGCGGCGCATGCTTCACTGTGAAGATAGCTAATCTCCTTCATCTTCAGGCTTCCTTCCATCGCGACGGCGTAATCAATATTTCTTCCGAGATAGAAAGCGTTACGAGCGTTCACGAATTTTTGCGCGATTTCCTCAAGAGGCTCTTTCTCGTCAAGAATTTCATCAATCTTCTCCGGCAACTTCTGAATTTCGCTGATTAAGTTTTCACATTGAAGCTCATCAATCGTCCCGCGAACTTGAGCGAACTTCACCGCCAGAACGTAACATGCTATCAATTGCGCGCTGTAAGCCTTCGTCGTTGCAACCGCAATTTCAGGCCCGGCCATCGTGTAAAATACACTGTCAGCTTCTCTAGCAATCGTGCTCCCCACAACATTAACGATTGCCAGCGTGTTAATCCCGTTGTCCCTTGCTCGTCTCATTGCGGCAAGAGTGTCTGCGGTTTCGCCTGATTGGGATATTATTATCGCTAATGCGTTCTTGTCGAGCGGCATATTTCGATAGCGAAACTCCGAAGCAAGCTCAATCCTAACAGGAATTTTCGCTAAGTCTTCAATCACGTATTGAGCGACGGCTCCGGCATGATAAGCTGATCCGCAAGCAATGATATAGATTTGGGAGATTGATTTAATTTTCTCGTCGGTTAATCCCATTTCGCCCAAGTCAATTTTATTCGAGTGGAAGACTGAACCGAAAGTGTCCTTAACCGCGCGAGCCTGTTCGTGAATTTCCTTCATCATGAAGTGTTCAAATCCGCCTTTTTCCGCAGCCTGAGCATCCCAAGTTACTTCGCTGATTTCCTTATGTTTCGCGTAACCTTCTGTGTCAAAGAAACGCACTAATCCCTTCTTGAGCTGTACGATTTCCATGTTGTCGAGATAATAAACCTGTCGTGTGTCCTGCAAGATTGCTGAAACGTCGGAGGCTAAGAAACTTTCACCTTTCCCCTGACCTGCGATTAACGGCAAATCTTTACGCGCTCCCCAAACTTCATTAGGATAATCTTTGAACAATAAGACGAAACAATATGAACCTTCAATTTTCTTGATTGCTTGAGTTATGGCTTTGAGAGGGCTTTTTTCTTGCTTGTAGTAAAAATCGATTAACTTTACTGCGGCTTCAGTGTCAGTCTGAGAGTAAAATTCATAGCCGTAATTCGCAAGCATATTCTTAATCTCTCTGTAATTCTCGACAATCCCATTATGAACAGCGACAACCGACATATCATCGCTCCATAACGGGTGAGCGTTAATGTCCGAAGGTTCGCCGTGAGTTGCCCAGCGAGTATGGCCAATTCCGCAAGTCCCCGAAATTTCCTGACCAGATTTAATTCGTTCCTCTAAGACTTTGAGCCTGCCTTTATTCTTAGCAATTTTGATATTCCCATTGTCGAGAACAGCAAGCCCCGCAGAGTCATAGCCGCGATATTCGAGTTTAGCCAAGCCCGCGAGCAAAATATCACTGGCCTGGCGTTCTCCTGTGTAGCCTAAAATTCCGCACATAAAAATTCCTCCTGCTTGTATAGTTGTGTATATTCTATACTAAACGGGAGGTAAATTTTTTACATCATAATAATATTTCCGGTTCAAGTCGTTTGGAAAATGAACTCGCCGCGTATTTCATTATATCAGCCATTTCTTGACTTGTTGATTTTATTGCGTGTCTAGGACAGCGATTAATACAGCCCCAGCATCCTATGCATTTATCGAGGTCAAAAGTTTTCGCCCAAATATCAATCGCATCAACCGGACATCTCTGCACACAAGCTCCGCACTTTATGCAATCATCGGTGATTTCCTTAGTCTTATACGACGGAGGCAATTCGTAAGGTTCTTCCCTGTGAGCTTCTCGGTAAGCTATGATTTTATTGGCCTGTTCTGATGATGACCAGTTAGTTTTTGGCTGTTCGTGAAGGGTTAAATCGCCCTCGATAATTTTCTCGTAAGCTCGTCTTCCGAAATCCCGCATAATTTCCTTGTCGTGAGCGTCAGGCCGTCCTTCTCCAATTTCCGGGCTGAGTGAGTGCCGAGCGATAAAAGCTCCGAGTGCCGCAACCTTAAAGCCTCTTCCTTCGGCGCGTTCCTTCATCTCGTTTAATGCAATCCCGTAATAGCTGTTCCCGAATGAAGCTGCTCCGATGAACGGCGTATTATTCCCGTGTAGACACGCAAAAATTTCATCGGATAATGTAAAAAGTTTTCCGGCTGTCATCATTCCCATTATGACGATGTCATCGGAACTGAACGTGTAATTTTTCTCTCGGCTTCCTGATGTCAAAAGGTCGTGTGTCTCAACTTCAAGCCCCTCAATTCCTGAAGCAATACACTTTACGATTTTCTCCGTTGACCCGCTCGGACTGAAATATACCAAGTGTAATTTTTTGATAACCTCACTCATAAAAATTTTCCTCGTTCTTGCTAAACATTACGATTAGGAGAAGCAATTTGTGAAAGCGAACGACTGAACATAACAAAGCGTATCACTATGCATCTGCCGTTGTATTTTCTGGTTGAAATTAATACTTCTCCCAATGTCATTATTCTTAATCCAGCTTCATTATGATTTTGCCGTCAAGATTGGCCGGACCTTCGGGCGTATGAGTTGAGAGATACACTGTCGGATTATTCTTGATGAACTCACGAACTCGGTCAAGAGTTTCACGTGCGGCGGCTAAGTCCTCAAATACGATTGAGAGTTTGTTAGCGTGGAGAGCAGCGTCAACATACGTAACATCACCGTGAATCATGTAGAACAATCCTCCGTCTTCAACTATCACTATGCTGTTACCTTTGGTGTGGCCTCGTGCCTCGATGAAGTAAATTCCGTCAGCGATTTTCTGAGAACGCGGGAAGTTGTGATAGGCTCCGTCGGAATAAGCTGCTCGAATTATGTTAGGGCCGTCGAGTTTCAATGCGTCAGCGTCTTCCGGGCCAATGTAAATTTTTGCGTTCGGGAAAGCTCGAAGTTCTCCGGTATGATCCGGGTGTTTATGAGTTACGAGAATTTTAGTAACCTGTTCAGGCTTGTAACCCAGAGCCTTGAGGCCGTCAACGTAGTCATTAATCTTCGTGTAACCTTTGAACGGTGTTTCAGACGGCAGGCCAGTATCAACAAGAATAACTTCACTGCCTGTGTCGATGACATAATTCTGAAGGCTTCCGGGATATTTTACGTCTGGGCTTCCGTCAGCCTTATTCTCTCCGCCGAACACGAACTCTTGAGTGAATGAACCATCAGCATAAAGTTTCACTGCTTTAATCTCCATAGTTTTATCCTCCTGAAATATTTTCTTGATAATAATATCTTAGTGATAAAATTTTACAAGAACGCAGATTTTTCATACCAACTTAAACTTTTGGGAAAAATGCGAGATACGTAACTCAAAGTTTATGCAATATCCTTTGTGCTCTCTAATCAAGACATCTTGAGGGAAAAATGCGTGATATAAATCATAAAAAGTGTATTTTCTGAAGGAGGAATGCAGACGCAAGCAGCAAAATTTATGTCATGTAATTTAGTGTATTATTAGCGAGAAAATATACGAGAACTCAGAAAAAATTCGTGTAATATGAAAACTTTATGAGATACAAGAATGCAAATGTTAGGAGTGAAAAATTTCATGTCAGACAACAAAACTTTATGCCCGCTGAGATTTTTAACGAAGACTTTCGGCGGAAAATGGAAGATGCCGATAATTTGCATTCTCGCGGACAACAAGCCAAAACGTTACAGCGTAATACGACGAAGGCTCGGCAATGTTACTAATATAATGCTGACTAAATCACTTCGGGAACTTGAGGCCGCCGGATTAATCTCACGAACTCAATATGACGAAACTCCTCCGCGCGTTGAATATGCTTTGACGCTGAAAGGCTCCGGAGTTCTTCCGATGTTGACGACTGCGGCAGAATGGGCGGTTAAAGAAATGGGCTTTGAGGGGATTAATGCTTACTGCTCAGAATGTACGGACATGATATAATTTTCACAATAAATCAATTCAGAAAGGAGCTTGACACGAATGAAAATAATGCAGTATAATTTTGTCAAGTCAAGTCAAGTCAAGTCAACCTTATTGTCTCTTAACAGGTAAGAAATCCACAAACGAAGAAAATAATTGCTCCGTTCGAGTAAGTATGGGCGGAGTATTTTTGTGTGCAAGGGTATGAAGCCATGAAAATCTTCAATACTCTGTATTCCTTCTTGTTTCCAATTGCTAAAAAATGGAAAGGAAAGAAATTTTTCTTACCTTTTGAATGGTTATGGCGTTGTAAATATCGTTTTCAATCAGTAAAAATGATGCCAAAAATAATCGCTGATAAGAACGAAGATGATATTTACATAATTATTAATAATAGAATTGGCGATATTTTATATTACTTTTCCTGTCTGGATGCTACTCTTGATAAATATCCTGATAAAAAATTTGTAATAATAGGCTTCAAGCCATACGAAAAATTATTGCGAGCGTTTCAGAGAGACAATAGAGTTAGACTGAAGATAGTATCTGATGAAGAGTTCTACTTAAAGTTCTTTGACAGCGTAATTCATGGACAGCTTTATGATAAAGCGGCTTCACACAATATATTGACTATTTTTTTAGATCCCAGAAGCTATAAAGTAAATCTGCCGCCAATTCATAATCAGAGAAAAGTATTAAATCTTCCGGAAAATTCGCCAATTACATATCACGGTCTCAAGAAAGAACCTGTAATCTCAATTCCCAACTTCGAGGCGAATAAAGACAAAATCGTAATCATTAATCCCTACTCAAACTCAATGAAGACAACTATGTATTTACATGAGGCAGTTTGTGAAGAATTAACACGAAGAGGTTATTTAGTTTATACAAATGTTGTGGGGACACAAGAAGTTGTGCGAGGAAGCCTGCCTCTTAGGTGCGATATTTATGAATTTTACAGCATTATGTGTGAAACGCCATTTATTGTTTCAGTAAGAAGCGGAATTCTGGATTTTGCGGCTCCTTCAGGAATTAATATGTTCGTATTGTATGACAATTCCAAAGGAAGAATATATGCGCCGCTTGAAGAATGGGAATGCAGCGGAAAAATCAAGAACGTCTTATTTAACACTAAAGCAGATGTGAAAGAAGTTATTGAACAGCTCTCTCAGTTTATTAACGAACTCAAAGCGGAGGGCCGAATATCATGATTAATCACATCATCATTCAGGCCGGAGGACGAGGTTCACGAATGGACAGGCTTACCCGCAACAAACCCAAGCCCCTTGTTCCCGTCAATAATCTCCCGATAATGTTTCACCTGTTCAGGAAATACCCGGACGCTAAATATATTATCATCGGCGATTACAAGTTTGACGTGCTCGAAAAATATTTACGCGAATTTGCTCCGTCCGAACTCGATTATAAGCTCGTCAAAAGCTCAGGACATAAAGGAACTTGCTCGGGACTTCACGATGCCTTAACGTTCATTCCGGAAAATACGGCGTTCATGTTAATTTGGTGCGACTTAATTTTAGCTAGTGATTACGAACTTCCAGAGTTAGGCTCTCGCGACATAATCGGGATTTCTAAGGATTTCCCATGTCGCTGGAAATACGAACACGAGACTTTCTCCGAAGAACGAAGCGAAACTCAAGGCGTTGCAGGACATTTTATCTTCCGCGATAAATCCGAGCTAATTAACGTTCCAATTGAAGGCGAATTTGTGAGGTGGCTTCAGCAGAATAATTTTGTCTTCGATGAACAGCCCCTTTATCATACGCGGGAATACGGGCTTTATTCTGAGTGGGAAAAATTGCCTAAATCTCGTTGTCGTCCATTCAACAGAATTACTCGCGACGGCGATAAACTCATCAAAGAAGGAATTGACGCTCAAGGCCGCTCACTCGCTGTTCGTGAAGTCGCTTGGTATAAACGAGTGCAAGATTACCACTTCGCTAACATTCCCGAGATATTCGGCTATGAGCCTCTATGCATGGAGTTCATCGATGGCAAGAATATTTACGAATACACCGACATTCCAGACGCGGACAAGCGAAAAATTTTACGTCAAATTATCTCATGTCTGAAACAAGTTCATGAACTCGGAAGTGTCGAAGCTGACGTTGAAAGCTATTATGACGCTTATCTCGGCAAGACTTACAAGAGGCTTGAAAAGGTCAGAAGGCTTGTTCCTTTCGCTAATGATGAGACTTTGACGATTAACGGCAGAACTTGCAGGAACATTTTTTACTGTCAAGATGAAGTCGAAGCTCTCACGATGAAGTTTATTCCTGAAAAGTTCTTGTTCATTCACGGAGATTGCACCTTCAGCAACACAATGTTACGCGAAAACTCCGGCGAACCCGTCTTGATTGACCCGCGCGGCTATTTCGGGACAACTGAGATTTACGGCGATCCGGCTTATGACTGGGTAAAGTTGTATTACTCACTCGCAAGCAATTACGACCAATTCAACCTGAAACGCTTTGACCTTGAGATTAACGAACACGACGTAAAACTCAAAATCGCCTCTAATAACTGGGAAAGCCTAGAGGATTATTTCTTTGAGCTGCTTGACGGCGAAGTTACCAGACAACAGATGAAAATTTTGCTCGCCCTCGTCTGGTTATCGCTGACAACTTACGCTTGGGAAGATTACGACTCAATCTGCGGAGCGTTCTATAACGGGTTAATTTACCTTGATGATGCTTTGAAGCTAGCATAATTTTTGTCCCCCTTTGAACATTTTATAAGGGGGATTTTGGGCTGTAAGTGAAAATTCAAGCTGTCGTTATCAGAAAATTTTTATCTCTTACTGAACATACAGCCGCAGTAATTTTGTCGATACAAGCCTAATTCTCGCGAAGCTCTCACGGAACGAAGAAAGCCGTTATTCTTTCGCCAAATTCGATTTTCCCAGCTTAAGCCATTAATGCTGGCGATATTTTCACCGATTGAGTTTATGAGATTTACGTTCTTGTGAGGGCTTATTGTTAAGGTTGTGCAGAAATTTTCACAGCCGAATTTTTTCGCGCACTCCGCTCCGGCCTCAAGCTGTAAGTTAAAGCATCGTTCACAGCGTCGGCCTCCTTCCGGTTCAGCTTCAAGTCCTGCAACTCCAGCAAACCATTTCTTAGGCTCATAATCCGGAAATTCACACTCAATCCCATACTTAGACGCTAAAATCTTCACAGCCTCTAATCGTCTCATGTATTCTTCGTAAGGATGAATATTTGAGCCGTAAAAAAAGCCCCTGACCTCCCAGCCTTCAGCGAGTAAATCAGGCACAGGCACGGAAGCATCAGGAGCACAACAAATGTGTAATAACAATAACTTTTTATCAGACATTTTTTCTTGATGAATATTTCAGACGTTCAGCCCTGAGTTCACATGTGAATTAACAGGCAAATACTCAGCATAATAACTTTGCTAATTAGAACGCTAAAATATTCTTGATTACGTTTTCAGGTGTAAGCCCCATGAATTTGCGCACGTCGTCAGCTGAACCCGAAGGCCCGTAGTTCGTAACTCCCAAGCTCCGAATTTTCGCGCTAATTCCCGCTTTCATCATCTCGACGCTCATTATTGCTCCCATTCCTGTATTAACGTTGTGATCTTCGAGCGTTAAAATTTTTCCGGTCGAGGCGGCTTCTTTTATCGCGTTCATATCCGGCTCAAGCGGGCATGATACGGAATACACGCTGACTTTCACGTTTTGTTTTGCGAGTTCGTCGGCGGCTTTCAAAGCTGTAGAAGTCATGTAGCCTAATGCGAAGATTGCGGCATTTTTACCGTCGCGGAGCTTGATTGCTTTACCGTATTCAAACTCGAAATCTTCATGCGCGAACTCAGGGATTACCGGGATTTTGCTTCGTCCCATCGCAAGACATATACAGCCCGGAGTTGTCAACATCCAGCGTGTTGCTCTATCTGTCTGGTTAGGGTCAGCAGGAACTACAATTTTCCAGCCGTACATATTTCTCATTAATCCGACGTAATCAATGCACTGATGAGTTGAACCGTCCTCGCCAACGTCAACGCCCGTATGTGTCAATACAACTTTATCTCCGGCGTTGTTGATGTCGTTTAATCGAAGTTG
Organism: Synergistaceae bacterium; assembly: GCA_017454625.1. Taxonomy (GTDB): domain Bacteria; phylum Synergistota; class Synergistia; order Synergistales; family Aminobacteriaceae; genus JAFUXM01. The sequence continues at coordinate 1,343 of JAFTCP010000123.1, read as the reverse complement.
ATTGTAGACCTCATCGCTCGCAAAAACTCCGAAGTCAGCCCACACACTTACAACTCCTCCGGCCGCAGCAGCTCCTGAAATCGTAGCCGTCGCGTGTTCCTGAATGCCGCACTGAACAAAATTATCCGGGCATGCATCGCCGAACTTCTTCGTCTGAACCGAAGGCGCTAAATCGCAGTCGAATACTAAAATTGGTGTCTTGTCGGGCTTCTTGTAGTTGAGAGTTCCTGCCTGAAGTAAAACTTTTCCGAAAGCTCCCCTGTTGTCGGTCTTAACGTCAGGAGTGTAAATGAATTTTTCGCCGAGTTCCAAGTTTGGAGTGAAAGGCTTAATCTCGCGTCCAAAATATTTTGGTGATGAGTTCTTGCGGAGTTCAAATACTTTTGCCGGCATCGTATCATCTCCGCCCAGAGCCTTCACGATCTCACAGCATAATTTTTCGCCGGTCGCTTTACCGTGAAATTCTTCCGTACCTTCCATCGCGAGGCCGTCTTTACCCATTAGAGTATTGCACAAAATTACGGTCGGTTTGTCGTTATTCTTCGCGCGATTGAGACAGTCGAAAATTTCCCGGAACGAATGCCCGTTACATTCGAGGACTTCCCAGCCGTCAGCTTTCCAGAGACCTTTAACGTTGCAAGGCATTATGTCATCAATTCTTCCGCATATCTGAATTTGATTGAGGTCAATAAGTGCCGTAATATTCTTCAGGCCCTCTTTGACTGCAACACGCCGCGATTCCCCTAATTGGCCCTTAGTCTGCGCTCCGTCGCCCATTAAGACAAAGACATTGCCGGAATAATTTCTTGCCCTTTGTGCCAGAGCATAGCCGACTCCTGCAGATAATCCCTGTCCGAGATTGCCAGTGCCCCAGTCAATTCCCGGAACTTCACGGACAATATGACCCTGAAAGACACTTCCGAGCTTACGGAAATTCACAACAGCTTCTTGAGCGTCAAAATATCCAAGTTCAGCGAGTGAAGCATAAACTCCGGCTGAAACATGGCCGTGTGAGATTATTATGTTGTCGCGGTTGAGTGAATTGCAATTTTCTGGTGTAACATTTGCAAAGGAGTAAACGCTGAGTAAAATTTCGATGCTAGAGAATGCACCGCCCGGATGTCCACTGTTAGCCGCCTGCACCATTGTAATCGCGTTAATTCTGGCACGCTTAGCAGCAAGTTCGAGTTCCGATAATTGCTCGTCGGAGAGTGAAGATGCGCCGTGTAGGTTTCTCAATGACATTAAGAAGCCCTCCCCCTTTTGAATAAGTTGCGTTAATTATACAGCACGTGAAAAAATTAATGGATAAATATCTTGACAAGCTCATAATGACTTATAAT
>JAFTCP010000010.1 GCA_017454625.1 Synergistaceae bacterium | reverse complement strand
TTTTCGACTTTCACGGCGGCTAATCCCTCACTGAAAGGGCGTGCGTCCTCGTATAAAGGCGAAATTTCCCAGTTTCCGCGAACGTTGAGAAATCCCCAGCGTGCATCAGCGGCGGCAGGAGCAAGAGCATCACCGAAATTTTGAGCATTATTGTAGCGTCTGGGGATTGCAAATCTGTTGTTGTGGCCGATAAATCCCCAGCCTCGATAACTCGTGCGCGTCCTAACCGGAGCCATTCCGTCGTGAAAATCTCCGGCTTCGTAATACACAGCTTTGATTACGAATTTTCCCTCTTTGTTGATGAAGCCCCAGCGTCCTTTGTAGTTCACAGCGGCTAATCCCTCAGAGAAATTATTTGCGCGTAAAAATCTCGGCTCAATTACGAAGTTTCCCCTCATGTCGATATATCCCCATAAGCCCTTTCGTCGTGCCGGAGCTAAATTCTCAGAGAATGAACCGACGCGCTCAAACGACGGAGCAATTACGTAATTTCCCATTAAGTCGATATATCCCCATTGTGCGCCGGATTGGACAGCCGCTAATCCCTGTGAGAACGGCAGGCCGTTAGTAAAATATTTCTCTATTCGTTCGTCGGTGTCCTCATCAATTCGCACAAAGGCAAAATTTCCTTCAGTATCGATGTAATGATCCCCAACAAAAGCAAATCCATCCGAGAAATCTCCGGCTTCAGGCACTCGATGAACGAACGGGATTGCAATTCTTCCGAGATAATCAATGTAGCCCCATCTGTCGTTTGACTTTACGGCGGCTAATCCCTCGTGAAATTCACGGGCATCTTGAAAATTCGCCTCAATCACGAAAAAAGGCGGCCTTGTCTGCGCGGAATTGGCCGAGTTTGAACATGCAAGAAAGATTACGACGGCCAGCAAGAAAATTTTACGTCTCATGATTTTGTTTCTTCCTGAGGCTGTCTTCTCTGAGCTTTGCGGCGTTCCATCTCATCGAGAATGGCTTTACGAAGTCTCACGGATTGCGGCGTAACTTCAACGAGTTCATCAGTTTCAATCCATTCCATAGCTTTTTCGAGCGGCATTCTTCGCGGCACGTCAAGTTTCGTCGTTAATTCCTTCGTGGCTGAACGGTGGTTAGTCTGCTGTTTCTTCTTCGTGGGGTTGCAGGGAATATCGCCGGGCCGTGAGTTTTCGCCGATAATCATTCCGTTGTAGACCTGTTCAAGCGGTGAGATGAATAAAACTCCGCGACTTTGCAAGTTCTCAAGCTGATATGCTGTTGCTTCTCCGGTGTCGACGCTGACGAGTGAACCGCGATTACGTGTGATTAAATCTCCTGCCCATTCTTTATAGCCGCTGAAACAGTTTGACATAATCCCTAATCCTCGCGTGTCCGTCAAAAATTCGCCCCTGTAACCGATTAAGCCTCGTGTTGGAATTTCAATCTCAATTCGCAATAATCCTCTGTCAGGGTTGTCAATGTTGATAATTTTCCCCTTGCGCTTGGTCATCTTCTCGAACACGATACCTTGATATTCTTCGGGAACGTCAATAGTAACGAGTTCATAAGGCTCACACTTCACGCCGTTAATATACTCAATTATGACTTCGGGCTTTGAAACGCAAAATTCCATCCCCTCACGCCTCATCTCCTCAATCAAAATTCCAAGCTGAAGCTCTCCTCGTCCTGAAACTTTTACGCCGTCAGGTCTTCCTAAATCTTCCATTCTGAGAGAGACATTAACGTGCATTTCTCGTTGCAAGCGTGCTTTGAGTTGTCGAAGAGTTACGGCCTGACCTTCACGTCCAGCGAACGGCCCGGAATTAACGAGGAAGAACATTGACACAGTAGGTTCTTCGATTGCAAGAGGCTTCAAGGGATTATCCGAGATTTCCTCAGCACAAAACGTATCGCCTATGTCAATTTCATTCGGTCCTGTAAGCCACACAATATCTCCTGCCGAAACTTCGTCAACTTCAACGCGTTCAAGCCCTCGTGTTACCCATAACTGAGCAACTTTCGCGTTCTCTTTGCCGGTAATTTCCCAGTCGTCGCCGGTGTGATCCGTTGAGTTCCATTTTGTTGATACTCGTGTGAATGCTCCGCCCTTTTTGATACTTCCCTGTAAAATTTTTCCGCAGCCAATTCTGCCGACGTATTCATTCCAAGCTAACGTGCTGACCTGCATTAAGAACGGTTTAGATGGGTCAACGTCAGGTGCTGGAACGTAATCAATTATTGCCTGGAACAAATCATCCATGTTGTCGCGTCTGGTGTCGCTCAAATCTTTTACTGCCCAGCCGTTTAAGCCTGAACCGTAAAGGACGGGAAAATCCGCCTGTTCATCACTTGCTCCAAGCTCGAAGAATAAATCAAAAGTTTGGTTAAGCGCTCTGGTTGGGTCTGCTCCTTCACGGTCAACTTTATTAATGAAAACTAACGGCTTCATTCCGATTGATAAGGCATGCTGAAGAACGTATCTTGTTTGCGGCATCGGGCCTTCGTTTGCGTCGACGATGAGGATTACGCTGTCAACAGTCGATAAAATTCGCTCGACTTCACCGGAAAAATCTGCGTGGCCCGGAGTGTCGATAATGTTAATCAAATATCCTTTCCATTCGACAGTACAAGGTTTGCTCCTGATTGTAATTCCTCGTTCGCGTTCGAGAGGGTTATTGTCCATTACACGCTCGGCAACTTGGGTATGTGCGGCGAAAGTCTGTGCGGCTCGAAATATGCTGTCAATTAATGTAGTCTTGCCATGATCTATGTGGGCTACGATTGCGAGATTGCGAATGTTTTTTGCGTTCTGTGATTGCATGAAAATTTACTCATTCCTACTTAATCAAAATTTTTCTCAGAATTTTAGCACAGCGCGCTTTTAACGTCTTATCTTTTCAGGATGCATCCTAAAATATTTTTCGCGAGCCTCAACGTAAAGGTCAAGCATTCGTTCAACAACCTCTTCTTCTGTCCAACTCAGAGGGAAATTATACGCTTTCATTACGGCCTCGTCGTTTTTCTTGTGAGCTTTTCGCAGGTCAACGGGCATTGTGTTTTCATCGTATAAATCCGCTAATGAACTGTGCGGGTGATTTTCACGGGCTTCGAGAATTTCTGCGGCTGTTGCTGTAATCTCAATCGCACCTTTCGGAGTGATATTAGGCCAGACGAAAGGATTATAGACAACCGTATTTGAATATCTATAATCGTCTCTGATTCTTCCGCAAACTCTCCGCATCCATCCCATATGAACGCTTGAGTTAAGAACTCCGAAATGATAGAGCGTGCAATTTGGCAGAACAAAACAAGCATCTGTGGCGATAATTTCAGGAGGAAGATAACCCATTGGAACATATCTTCTCTTGCTTGAAGAATGACGAGGAATGAGGAGGTATTTTTTTGAAGGTTGACGGTTCGCCCCGAAAAGATAAGGTTTATCTGAAATTTTTTGCGTACTTTCACTTTTACAGGACAACCTGAACTCCTTAACTTTCTGCACTCTGTCATAGATAAATTTTGAATGTTTGATGTCCTCAGGCTCAGCGTCAACCAGCCATAAACAAAATCGTGCGATATTATTTATAAACTCACGAGAGCCGTAACACTGACGGATAAACTTTGCGATATTCGATTCACGGTTCACGGCTTCCCTAGCTTCCTCTTCTGTCAATAAAAAATTTCCTCCGTCTAACGGCTGGCTTCCTTGATTCATCGGCGGAGTGATTAAACATTCCCGGAACCATGCGCCATATCTCTCATCGTCGAAGTAAAATTTTTCACCCGTCCATGGATCTTCAACAATCCAATATTGCTTGTCATTGCTCATGTGAAATTTCTCCTGTGAATATGAAAATTTATCGTAAAATATATCACGACTAATCTTAACAGGGAGGGAAAATCAATCATGAAGTTCAAGATGATACACGAGAATTATAACGTCCAGGACATTGACCGTTCACTAAAATTTTATGCTGAAGCACTCGGACTTTCCGAACGACGACGCAAAGAAGCTCCTGACGGTTCATTTGTTATCGTTTACATTGGGAATGATGAGAGTGAATTTGAGCTGGAGTTGACGTGGCTTAAGGAACATCCGCAGAAATACGACATTGGCGAAGAAGAGTTTCATTTAGCATTCCGAGTTGATGACTTTGACGCGGCACATAAACTTCATAGTGAGATGGGCTGTATCTGCTTTGAAAATCCTTCAATGGGAATTTACTTTATCCAAGATCCCGACGGTTATTGGCTTGAAATTCTTCCGACAAGATAAGACAAAAAGAAGTGAGGCAGATGCGATTTCATAAATATATACACACCTGTCTCATTTTTTCACCACTAAAGATTTACGTTCGGAATTCCCGCAAATCCCTTCGCTAAATCCTCATCTGTCGGGATATAATCCTTCATAGTTCCGTTGTTATACTGCTCGTAAGCCGTCATGTCGAAATAGCCCGTTCCTGTGAGACCGAAAATTATCGTCTTCTCCTCGCCCGTCTTCTTGCACTTTAAAGCCTCATCAATCGCAACACGTATAGCATGTGAGCTTTCAGGTGCCGGCAAAATTCCCTCAACTCTCGCGAACTGTTCAGCCGCTTCAAATACGCTTGTCTGTTCAACCGAACGTGCTTCCATTAAGCCGTCGTGATAAAGCTGTGAAAGAATGCTGCTCATTCCGTGATAGCGTAAGCCTCCTGCGTGGTTCGCTGACGGGATAAAGTCATGGCCGAGAGTGTACATTTTCGCCATTGGGCAGACTTTTCCGGTGTCGCAGAAGTCGTAAGCGAATTTTCCTCGCGTGAAACTTGGACAGCTTGCAGGTTCAACAGCAATAATCTCATAATCAGCTTCGCCGCGTAATTTTTCGCCCATGAACGGAGAGATTAATCCGCCTAAGTTTGAGCCGCCGCCAGCACAGCCAATAATAATGTCAGGCTTAATTCCGTATTTCTGACAAGCCGCTTTAGTCTCAAGTCCGATGATTGATTGATGAAGCAGAACTTGATTTAACACGCTCCCAAGAACATAGCGATAGCCTTCTGTTGATGCCGCAACTTCGACAGCCTCAGAAATCGCACAACCGAGTGAACCCGTCGTGTTCGGATGCTCAGCGTTAATTTTCTTGCCGATGTTCGTAGTCATTGAAGGCGACGGCGTAACTTCAGCTCCGTATGTC
>JAFTCP010000122.1 GCA_017454625.1 Synergistaceae bacterium | reverse complement strand
TACAATCCTAGTTCTTCACTGGGACAAACCCGGAGTTATCGCGGACGTTACGGCGTTGATGAGGCTGAAATATTCTCACGTCAATATCTCGAATTTCCATCTTTCACGTAAAGAACGCGGCGGCGAAGCCTTAATGACAATCGAAATTGACGGCCAGCCTGAACCCGGAATGACTGAGGACATCAGGGGCTTAACGAACGTCATCAACGCGCTGTTAATCCGTGCAATATAAAATTGGCAGAAAAATAGAACGTGTTATATTTTGAGGTGAAAAAAAAATGCTTCAATATGATTCGATAGATGAAATTGTGAAGGCTTCAGGCGAAAATAAAATCAGCGAGATAGTTTTAGCTGACCAGGCAAAAGCTATGGACGTTCCGGCTGAAGAAATCTTTGCGCGCATGGAGAAGAACTTTGATGTTATGTGTGAAGCTGTGAAGTCTGGGCAAGACGAGAATATTAAATCAATGTCGGGCTTAACCGGAGGAGAAGGCTTCAAGATGAAAAATTACTCTGAGACTGGCGGATTGTCGGGAAAATTCATGACTAAAGCTATGTCAATGGCTCTTGCTGTTGCTGGCTACAATGCTTCGATGGGAAAAATTGTTGCAACTCCAACTGCCGGAAGCTGCGGGATTATGCCGGGCTGTCTGGTCTCGCTTTATGACGAAGGACGCGCGACTAAGAAAGATATTGTGATGTCGATGTTCACGTCAGGAGCTTTCGGAATTGTTATTGCAAAAAACGCTTCGATTGCCGGAGCTCAGGGAGGCTGTCAGGCTGAATGCGGTTCTGCTTCCGGAATGGCGGCGGCGGCTCTGGTTGAACTCATGGGCGGAACTCCGCAACAATGTGCTGATGCCTGCGCTATAGCAATCGCTAACCAGCTCGGATTAGTCTGTGATCCAGTCGCTGGTCTCGTTGAAATTCCATGCATAAAACGTAACGTTTCAGGTGTGATGATCGCGTTCTCGTCGGCTGATATGGCTCTGGCTGGGATTAAGGCGTATATTCCCGTCGATGAATGTATCTCGGCGATGCGAAACGTCGGCGATGCTTTAATTCCGGCTCTGAAAGAAACAGCTTTAGGCGGACTTGCTCAAACTCCAACAGGGAAATTATTACGGGAAAAAGTTTTCGGCAAAGAGAAAGAATGAGACGTGTACTTGCACTTGATGTGAAGTTGCGGCAATGTATAATTACAGCATGACTAAATATAAGGAGCAACATAATTGAGCTGGGTACTTGCGCTTGACATGAGAATTGGTGCGGCAATCTCTGAATTGTCAAAGCCTCTGTAAAATTCACAAGGAGCAAAAATTGAGCCGAGTATTAGCACTTGATGTTGGAACAGTTCGAGTTGGTGCGGCAATCTCTGACCCGTCAAGGATTATTGCTCAAGGTCTTGACGTTTGGAACGCGGAAAATGACGAATGGCTGAAAAATTTTGACGATGCTGTAAAGAAATATTCTCCTGCTGTCGTCGTCGTTGGGCTTCCAGTTCGGACTGACGGAAAACGGAGTGAAGTGGCCGAAAAAATTCTTGCGATTGTTGACGGCTTGAAGCAAAAATATCCTGAGCAGGAATTTCTTACTCAGGATGAACGCTTTACAACGGTTATAGCTCAGAGAATGTTAATCGAAGCTGACGTTTCACGACGAGGCCGGAAAAAGAAAGTTGATAAGGTTGCGGCTGTAATTATTCTCGAAAGCTGGCTTGAAGCTAACAAAAATACTCCTCTCTGAAATACGGGGAGGAGAATTTATATATTTATCCTGTCCCATGACGAAATTCTCAACGGATGTCTGAAGCTGAAATGTGAACTCCTAACGAATGAAGCCGACGCAAAAGCATTGTATATCACAATATCGAACTCGCTTAAACGCTCTAAATCGTTCTGGGTTAGGGGACATTCACACTCCGAAAAAATTAACTTGCGACCATAATTATAAACAGGGTAATTCAAGTTACATGACAAATTCGCAGAAATTCCGCCTCCGATTGAAGTATAGCTTTGAAGGTTGCAATCCCCGAAAATTGCTATCTTGCTTATATCTGAATGCTGGTTCCAGAACGGAACTCGTTTTCCATCTTTCATTGTGAAGAATACTCTAGCAAGTTCCGTGTTTTTATCGTTAATGTCGTCAAGAAATATATATTGCTCCTCACTGTCAACATTGAAATCTCCCGTAATATTCTTCGTCGTAAGCCGTAAATATTCTGCCGCCGTATCAGCTATGAGTTTTGCGCCGGAAATCGAAACGTGATGATCCTTTGAGAATAACGCGAAATCTTCTTTATGTCTCATGAAAACCGGTAACATGTCAATAACTTCAACGCCTGACGTAACAAGCTCACGAATGAATTTACGATATTGAGGGACAAAAATAGTTTTGCCGTTAAGCAAAGTTAAGTCATCACATATTATTTCGGGGTAAATATTGCATTTATTGGGAAGAGCTATGTAAATCAGGCGCGTATTCTTTTGCTTGAGATAATTAGCCAGCATAATAACCTGTTCGGACGACCGCAATATCCTATTTCCCCAGCCTCTGCGCTTGAAGTCCAACGGAGCGAGATAGCTGATAATATGATGGTCTATGAGATCTCCTGAGCTTGTGAGAGTGATTTTATGACGATAACGCCGTCCTATTTTGAATATAATATACTTCGATTGAATAAGACGGCGAAAATCTGCAAGTGCTTCATACCATTCTTGATAATTCCCGTTAATATTGATTTCCTTGTTGAGTGTTTCAAGTTG
>JAFTCP010000009.1 GCA_017454625.1 Synergistaceae bacterium | reverse complement strand
TCGTCGGGCTCATAACCCGAAGGTCATAGGTTCAAATCCTATCCCCGCCACCAAGTTTTAATTATGGCGGTATAGCTCAGTTGGCTAGAGCACGCGGTTCATACCCGCGTTGTCCCCGGTTCGAATCCAGGTGCCGCCACTTTTCATTATCTTAATCTCCGATAAAGCTCATAATCTCGTTAATAATTCTCTGCGTCATCAGATTTGCAACACAATACACCGTACGTTTTCTGAGACGTTCCTTGTAGAGACACTTCAAGCCTTTTTCAGGACATTCATCACAGCTCTTGAACATTCGGATATATTTCAAGCGTGAATATTTTTCCGGCAATTCTTCAGGATAAGGCTCAAATAAAATTCCTACATGACTGCTCCAAGTTGGAATAATTTACTTTCGGCCCATTAGAAATTGACAAGCTAAGATGATACGTTCTGTATCGAGTGAGATAACAAACTCCGCATATCTACAGAGCAAAATTAGTTCTTTCATGTTATGTTTATTGAGATATTCCAGATTGAAACCGTTTGTATCATACTGTTTCAATTCTTCCGAAGTCATATCACCAATAATAACTGGCAATAAACCTGTTTTATCTGAAAGCTCCATCGTAATCTTCATGAATTTCCATTTTTCGAGCAGAATTGACTTATGATTTGCACTTACATTGACAAGAAAATATTTTGCAGCTCCGAATACTTTATAATCTCGTATGCTGTATTTCCTCGTAAATAAGCTGCTGCCTTCGGAGTAAATCTCAACCGGAGAAAATACCCGGACGATTTCCGCGCTTCTTGGAGTAACTGCTGCCATCGGGATAATTGCTCGTCTGAAAAAGCCACGATAATTGATTAAGCTCTTATCTTGCTGTAGTGTCTTGCTGAATGGCTATGTCATTGGCTTTGAGAACTATAACTTTTGCCGCAGGGTTCGTGATATACGCCTTGTAGAACTCGTAATTGTATTCGTCGGCAATGATATACACTTCGCCTGTTCGTGAATAATTCTCAATCATCTTGTTAATATAGAATGAGCCTAAAATGAAATCTCCCATTCCCTTATCAAGAATTATACACGTTCTATCAGCATCAGAAACTTGCGGCTTGTATGGAAGCCTTTTCGCCGGACCTCCCTTAAGATAACGCATAATTGAGTCCGCAAATCTGTACGCTGAGACGATAAATTTTTCTTTCTCGCGTTCCATGAATTTTTTCCTCCTAGTAATTCAAGTATTCTCGTGATAAATACTCGCAAACGTAATCCCTCACGCCTTCTTCAAGCGGCATAAACTCCTTCGTATAGCCTGCATCGCGTAATTTCGTCATGTTCGCTTGCGTGTAATATTGATATTTTCCCCTCAAAGTTTCAGGCATATCAATAAATCTTATACGTCCATTTTTACACGAAGAGTTACGGATAACTGCCTCAGCTAATTCCTGGAAGCTCTGCGCGCGTCCAGTTCCTACGTTGAAGAGGCCGCTGACTTCGTGATTATCCAGAAGCCACATGATTACACTGCAAATGTCCTTCACGTAAACAAAATCCCTCAATTGGCCGCCGTCCGGATATTCAGGCTTGTAGGACTTGAACAATCTTATTTCGCCGTCGGACGTGAGCTGATTAAATCCGTGAAAAATCATGCTGGCCATTGAACCCTTGTAATACTCGTTAGGGCCGTAAACGTTAAAGAATTTTAAGCCGACGTGCTGAGCCGGGAAACTTTTAGCCTGATGCTTCACCCACTGGTCAAATATCTGCTTGGAATATCCGTAGCCGTTCAACGGTAAAAGCTCGTCAATGTCCGATTTGTCATCAAAGCCGCGTGAACCGTCGCCGTATGTCGCCGCTGAACTCGCATAAATAAAGCTGATTTGTCGTTCCGCGCAGTAATTCCAAAGGGACTTTGTGAACTCGAAATTGTTCGTGTAAAGGTAATCAAAATCCTTCTCAGTCGTCGACGAACACGCCCCCATGTGAATTATCGCCGTAACATTCTCAAGTTTCGGAAGCTCCGCGAGAAACTCAGACTTGTGAATGTACTTCAAAAATTTTTTATTCCGGATATTCTTCCACTTCTCGGAACTCGCAATATCATCAACTATGACGACATTATTAATCCCTGCGTCATTCAGCGTTCGGACAACACAGCTCCCGATAAAGCCCGCGCCTCCAGTTACAATTATCATTCTTCTTCCTCCAGTTTTAATTGCCAAATATTATTTTTACCATGTTAGGTGATTTTACAATAGCAAATTGGCTTCTTTACATTGATAATGAGAAATCTCAACAATGAGTAATAATTTTTGCCGCATCAAGTAAACTCTCAGCATATTTTACACGCTTATATCTCCCATTGAGAACGTCTGCAATAATTTCTTCGCGTTCAGTCTTGCCGATGAGAAAGCCCCTGCATTCGGTCTTCTCACAAATTCCCAAGTCCCGAAGTTTATCGCCAATCGAGAAGCTAGCGTTAATGTCAATGTCAAAATCTCTGATTGCCCGCTCGAACATCCCAGTCAAAGGCTTACGACACGAACAGTTATCTTCTGGAACATGCGGACAGTGATATATCGCATCAATTTTCACGTGATTAGCTTCAAGCTCGCTTAACATGAAACGATTTAACACGTCAAAATCATTCTCAGTGTAAAACTTCCGGCCAATTCCAGACTGATTTGTTACGATGACGAGAAGATACCCCGAAGCCTGTAAAATTTTCATGCCCTCAATCGCTCCGGGCAGAAACTCGAAATCCTCAGGCTTGTAGACATATCCTTTGTCGATATTAATAGTTCCGTCGCGATCAAGAAAGATTGACTTACTCATGCTAATTCTTGTTCGGCAATCTCACACATGATGTGAATTAACATGATATGGCATTCCTGAATGCGTGCCGTAACTTTCGATGGAATAATCACGGGATAATCCACAAGTTTTGCGATTTTACCGCCGTCTCTTCCGAGCAATGCCGCAGTCTTAGCTCCTTTTTCCTTCGCAACTTTGACAGCTTTATAAACGTTCTCGGAATTCCCGCTCGTGCTAATCCCAATGAATAAATCTCCGGCTTTGGCGTGGCCTTCGGTTTGACGTGCAAAGACTTCATCATAGCCGTAATCGTTCGCAATCGCTGTCATCGTCGCAACATCAGCGTTCAGCACCACAGCAGGCCAGGCATTACGTTCACGCTGAAACCTTCCGACAATCTCACCGGCAAAGTGTAAAGCATCCGACGCTGAACCGCCGTTCCCGCAGAGAATTAATTTGTTCCCGTTCCTGATGGTCTCGACGATTTCATGTGAAAGTTTTGCTGTTATATTAAGAAGCTCGGAGTTCGTGAGTAAATCTTGTTTCGTGTTAATGCTGTCGTTAATTCGCTGAGTGATTAATTCAATCATGACATTTTCGCCCTCTCTATAATATTTGTCGTTGATTTCCCCATCACAAACGGAAGCAGTATCAATTTTCCACCGCGAGCTTCAACTTCGTTTGTGCCTACGACGTATTCATTCGCGTAATCTCCGCCCTTAACGAGTATATCAGGCTGAATTTTCCTTATCAATTCCAACGGCGTATCCTCCTCGAAAACTATAACATAATCCACGAAACTTAAAGCACCTAACATTTCCGCGCGTTCATTGACTGAGTTAATAGGCCGTCCTTCACCTTTGAGGCGTTTCACTGAAGCGTCGCTGTTCAGGCCAATTACGAGAATATCACCGAGTTCGGCGGCTTTTTGCAAGTACCGAATATGCCCAATATGAAGAATGTCAAAGCATCCGTTAGTGAACACAATTTTTTCGTTAGCGTGAGTTTTCCTGAACTCGTCAACTGCCCGGCCTGAGATTAATTTATGAGCTGTAGCGTCGGAACTGGCAAATAATTTCTCCTGGACTTCACGCCAATACACGGAAGAAGTTCCTGTTTTAGTAACCTGAACTCCGGCGGCAATATTCGCGAGATTTACAGCCTCCCTCATTGTCAAGCCGTTAGCCATGCAAGCCGCTAAATACGCAATCGCTGTGTCTCCTGCTCCTGTAACGTCGAAAACTTCACTTCCAGTTGACGGGATAAAGTAAGGTGCATCGTCGCCGACTAAGACCATTCCGCGAGCTCCGCAGGTTGTGAGGACGTATTTAACGTTACATTTTTCCCTGAGATATTCCGAAGCTGAGATAATTTCGTCGTCGGTGTCAACTTTTAATCCTGTCATGTTTCGTAATTCGTCGAGATTTGGTTTAAGGAGTATTGCACCGGAATATTTTGCTGATTTCACATCTTTAACGTCGATTATGACGGGAATATTTTTTTCGTTGGCGAGCGTGATAATTCCCTGTGTAAATTCATACGTCAATAATCCCTTGAGATAATCTGAGAGCAAAATTATATCGAAGCTGTTAATCTCGTTCCTGAGTTTTGCGAGTAAACTTTCAGCCTCCTCGTGAGTTATGGGTGTTGTGTCCTCAATGTCAAGACGTAAGACTTGCTGATTATTTGCCGCCATAAACCTGACTTTTTCGATTGTCGGCCGGTTGTCCGATGTCAATATGAATTTCGTATCGTCTCCCCATTGCCTGAGCATGTCGCGTAAATTTCTACCGGCTTTGTCATTGCCTAAAACTCCCATGATTTTGACGTTCTGACCTGCCGCGAAAAGATTAGCCGCAACGTTGGCCGAACCTCCGGGAACGCTTCGTTCGGATTTTTTGCGGAAGACTGGGACGGGAGCTTCGGGAGAAATTCGCTTAACATCGCCGTGATAATACGTGTCCAACATAATATCGCCGATTACGAGGATATTTTTTGCGTTAATATCGTTGAGTGAAAACATAATAATTTTCCTTATAACTTTCCTTATTTTGTGAATTTAATTGTCTAATTATAAGCTCAAAGACACGTTCAGGAGTTATTTTAGTTGTGCATTTCCTGTGTTTACATTTAAAGCCTTGTTCAGTCCCAAAACACGGCCTGCAGGGTTCATTAACTTCTGCGAAAATTGCTTTGTCAGAGTATGCTCCGCATTGGCTTGGCATTGTTGGGCCGAAGATTGAGACTGTTTTCACACCGAGTGCATCAGAAACATGCTGCATCCCTGTATCAATCCCAACGACGACATCACATAAACTTGCGAGAGCGATTGACTCAGCCACTGAAGTTTTGCCGACGTAATCAACGCATTTATTCAGGACTTCCAGGCTTAAAGCGTCATGAACATCAAGCTCTTGTTTTCCGCCTATTAAGATTACCTGCCAATTTTCAGCTAGGAGTAATTTTATTAGAGCCTCAATATTAGCTGTATGCTGGTTTAAATTATTTCCCCATGCCTTGAGGTAAATTTTCTCTCTGGGATTTCTATTGCCCTTGAAAGCGTCTGCCCTGCCGATTAATACTCCGATTATGTGCCGAGCTTTAGCATATCTTACACATGGGGTGAAACGATAATTTATTCTTCCGTGATATTTATTCTGCCAAAAATTGAAGCGTGTATTCATAAAATTTTCTCCTTACATAGAAATTATTTATTCATTCAGCTGTAGTGAAATAAGCTCAAAGACCTGTTCGGGCGTAACTCTTTCTAAACATTTCCTGTGATTGCAATTGATATACATATATTGATTAGACGGGTCAAAGCAATATTTACATGGTTCATCAACTTCTGCAAAGACTGCTTTATTTGAGTATGCGCCGTGAGTTTTGGGATTAGTCGGCCCGAAGATTGAGACTGTTTTCACACCGAGTGCATCGGATACGTGCTGCATCCCGGTATCAACTCCGACTGAGACATTGCATAAACTTTCGAGGGCAATGGATTCAGCTACTGAGGTTTTGCCGACATAATTTATGCATTTGCTTAAAATTTCCGGGCTTAAAGCGTCGCTGATTTCGATTTCCTGTTTTCCGCCTATTAAAACGACTTGCCAATTTTGAGCGAGAAGCAATTTTATTAAGGTCGTAATATACGTAATATGACGTATACCCCCCCCCCCACTCACGGGTATATAATTTACTATTCTTTATTCGGTTGCCTCTAAAAGCATCTGCGCGTCCAACAGCTACACCGATTACCGGCCTGCTTCGGTCGATTACATGAACAAATTTTGCGACATCCTGAGGGTCAGGAAATAAACGAGGGCTGTAATGATGATTGGTAATTCTAAGCTGTTCAAGAACTAGAAGGTTTAAGTCAACAAAATGATAATTCTCTGTGCTTCCATAACTCGCAAATTTTTTCTTGTCGAAACGTATTCCGGCTTTCTTTTTTGCTCCAATAATCCACGATACTAATCTTGCCTTCAATAATGGAGTTCCTGCCGCTGAGATTGAGAGAGAGAATTTTTCACGCCGTAACTTCAGCAATAATCTCAAGAACTCAAATTTATTCATATGAGCGTTAATCCCTATAATCCTGTCAATGTTCAAGCCTGATAATCTTACTACATCCATTATGCCTTTATTCTGAACCAGAACAGTAATTTGTGAATCCGGCCAATTCTCGCGAACTTCCCTGAACATCGGCAGCATACATACGACATCGCCCATTCCGTGCATGGCTTCAATGAAGATTTTCATTCTTCCGGAAGATTTAGCGAAGTCTTCTCTTTCCCAAATATCCACGAAACAGCCTCCCTTGATAAACATGAAATGATTTGTGATTGTACTTGCAACAAGTTATCAAGTCAAACAAGGCAGAAATTTCATGATGATATACGACGCAAGACGGAAATTATAATATTCCTGCCAAATCTGAAACGCTCTCAATATAAAGCATCAAGTAACTCATAATTAATATTAAAATTTTCTGATGAGAGCCTCCGAAGTTATGAAATGATTAATATTTTTTCATTCTGCTCACAGTGTATAATTACATGCAAAAAGGAGTGAGACTAAAAAATGCTCGGAGATTACACTTGGAACGTAATCGAGAAGGAGTCAGAGTGTCTTGCGCAGAGATTTCAAGCTGTAACTAAGAACGTCGCAAACGCGAATACTCCCGGATATGCTCGTCATAATGTCTCGTTTGAAGACCAGATGCGCGAAGTTATGGAACAGGACAAGAAATTACACATGACCGTAACTGATGAAGGACATATTCCCTCGCATCCGTTGACGATTAAAGATGTTCATGCGGCGGATTTCAAGATTATGGATGAACAATACAGGCTTGACTTGAACAACGTTGACCCGGAGCGTGAGATGGCTGTACTCGCTGAAACTCGCATGATGTATACGGGCTTCATGAGGATTGCAGCAAATAAGCTCACAACGTTACGTTCGGTTATTGCCGGAAGATAAAATATATTAATATTAAAGGGGTGAAAATTTAACATGAGAATTTTTGAGAGTATGGAGATTGCAGGAAGTTCATTAACGGCTCATCGCTTATGGATGGACACGATTTCTTCAAACTTGGCCAATATCAACACAACACGAACTAAAGCAGGAGGCCCGTATAAGCGTCGAGTTCCAGTTTTCGCGGAAATGCTTGATAACACGATAGGCGGCTATCACGACATCGGCGGCGTTCGAGTAATCGGAATTTCTGAGGATGAAGGCGCACCGAGAATGTCATATCAGCCCGATCATCCTGACGCGAACGAAGAAGGTTACGTTGCTTATCCGAATGTTAATCTCGTTAAAGAGATGACGGATATGCTTGTTGCGAGCCGAGCTTATGAAGCGAACTTGAGCGTTGTAACAACCGGACGTGATATGTGGAACGGCGCGCTTGAAGTCATGCGGGGATAAAAACTTAGTGAAGAGAATATATTTTTACTGGGTAATTTTCGCTGAAATTGTCGGCGGGCTTTCAGGTTTTCTCACGCGCGAGGGCATGAAAATTTACGCTGATTCTGCTGTGAAACCGTTTCTTTCTCCTCCGGCAATAGTTTTTCCGGTTGCATGGACGATACTTTACGCGCTTATGGGGATTGGAGCCGCAAGAGTTTACGCATCTCCTAAATCACCTGACAGGACAAAAGGCTTGCTAATGTTCGTGCTTCAGCTTGGAATAAATTTTGCGTGGTGCTTCGTGTTCTTCATGTTCCGAAAGTATCTTGCTGCGTTTGTTGTGCTTGTCGCGTTATTAATTTCTGTTGGGTATATGGCTATACTTTTTCGGAAGGTTGATAAACTCAGCGGATATTTGCAAGTTCCATATATATTTTGGCTGATTTTTGCGGGTTATCTAAATCTCGCAGTGTGGTATCTGAACGCATAATAATTACTCCCCTTGACCGGTTAATCAGGGGGAGCATGTATGTTTTATGAACAATTTTTTACGAGCTTCAAGCCTTTCGCCTAAGTCCTGCGCTTCAATGCCGTAAATGAGATAGACAATTATTCCAGTTTTTTGCCGGTCAATCTAGCCCATCGCCTACGCCACTTTTTACGCGCTTCAAGTCTCTCGCCTAAATCACGTGCTCCAACTCCGTAAACGAGATATAAAATTATTCCTGACACGATCATAATAAACACAGTCGATGCGCATCTACGACCTGAAGCGTTGACGTTATAGCCTTCGCGGCCTTCTTCCATAGTCATATTTTGGATAATCATAGCGTAAGTTTTTCCGTAAGATGACTGAAAAGTTGCGCCCATATCATACTCGGTGAATAAAGCGTTGAAGTTCAGAGCGAACACGGCTAACACACTCGGAAGAATTATCGGAAGTTTCACCTTCAAGAAAGTGTAAACCGGCGAGGCTCCAAGATTTTTGGCGGCTTCTTCGAGTTCGTCGTCAATCGCATAAAACGCGGCCTTAATCATCCTCAGCGCAAAAGGAAGTTTCGTAACTGTGTAAGCCATGATGATTAGAAATCTCACGTTCTCACGCCAATATAAATTTTGTCCGAAAACGTACCAGACTTCACGATTGAAGAATATTCTGAAGGAGTAGCAAATTAATATCGTCGGAAGAAGCCAGGGGAATAATAAGCAGCTTTCAGTTACGAGCGCACGAGTTTTGTTGCGGTGCTTGAAGATATACGACACAGCCAGCACGACAATTACACACGCAAGAGCCGCCGCAACCGCTGACATTACGAACGATAAGCGAATTCCTCCGACAGCATCAGAGTTTGAGAATACGCCGGAGATTGAGCCTATACGTGTTCGCAATCTTCCTCGCGAGGTCATATATTCATAATTCTGCGTGCCGAAATAGTTTATCAATGTCCAGTCCGTAAAGTTCAGCATCTTTGAGCGAATAGCCGGGTAATTCTGGAACGAGAACAAAACTATCATAACAACCGGAGTCATGTAGATTACGAAGAGAACATAAGCGTAGACGTGAGCCAGAATATTCCAGAGGGGATTAGTGATTTTCTGCTTAACGAGTTTTGCTTTGGTCTTGGAGACTGAGAGATAATGACCTTTTCGCTCGTAATGATTTAACACGCTGAGTAAAATTATCGTGAACATCGCCAAAATCACGCTTAATAATGCCGCTCTTGCCTGAGGAAACGACTCATCAGCCGCGCTTGAACCGGCCAATCTGACAATTTCCGGGTTAATCGAGTTATAGCCGAGCAAAGTCGGAGCTGACATCGCGCATAATCCAGTGATGAACGTCATTACGGTTAGTGAGAACAATGTAGGAAGAAGAGTAGGCATTACGACGCTGAAAAGAACTCTAAAGGGACTTGCTCCCAAATTTCTGGCGGCTTCGACGGTGTTGTAATCAATTCCCCTGATTGCATTTCTTAAGAATAACGCGTGATTTGACGTGCAAGCGAAAGTCATCGTGAACAATACGGCGTTGAAACCTGAGAACCATTGCCGATTAATCGTCGGGAAAATCTGAGCAAGCCACGTAGTCATCATTCCGTTTGTGTCGTATAAGAACTGATAGCCCGTAACGAGCGCAACTCCCGAATAAATCAGCGTCGTCATGTAACCCATTCTGAGAATATTTGCGCCCTTGATGTCAAAATATTCTGTGAGCAATACAATGCTTATACCCACGATATTAACGGTGATAACCAGACACACGGCCAATTTAAGCGAGTTCCAGACGAAGAGGGGCATTGTTCCGGCCCAGAAAAATTTTACGACGGCTAACGGGTCAATTACTCCTTGAGCGTTCTTAGTCGTGAAAATCGAAGTCAGCGTGTTCAAGCAAGGCAGAACCATGAAGCCCAGAAATAAATACACGAACAGCGCGAACCCGAAAATTTTAGCGATGAAGCCGACATCGAAAGAGTTATTCTTCTGCATGAAAATCACCTCTTGTTTCTTCTGTTGTGTCTATGGTGTGAATTTTGGCAGCGTCATTATTTTTTCGCATCATCATCACTCCTTAGGATAACTCATAATGTCTTCGGGCTTAATCACGACGTTTACATTTTCGCCGGGATTGTAAATTTTTACTCCGTCGTTCTTCTCGATAACTTTCAAGACTTGGCCGCATACACGAATATAATACTTGATGTAAAGTCCGTAATATTCCTGGCTCTCGATTACGCCGTCAAATCCTTCTGAACGCTCACGGAGGACATGAATACGCTCAAGCCTGATAAAGTGATTTTCACGCTCGCTTAATCCCAGTTGTGAGGTTATTGCGGGGTCGAGCTTGTTAATATCACCGATGAAGTTTGCGACAAACTCAGTCTTCGAGTGATTATAAATGTCGTTGGGAGTTCCGATTTGCTCAATTACTCCCTTGTTGAAGACGGCGATGCAATCTGAAAGCGTTAATGCTTCTTCTTGGTCATGAGTTACGTAAATTGTCGTAATCCCGAACTCCCGTTGCATGTTCTTTAACTCGTTACGAAGCTGGACACGTAATTTTGCGTCAAGGTTGCTTAACGGCTCATCCATACAGATAATCGCGGGGCCTGTAACTAATGCTCTTGCTATGGCTACTCTCTGTTGCTGGCCTCCGGATAATTGACTTACGGCTTTTTCGAGCTGTTCAGGTGATAAATCAACTTTTGCGGCAATATCTCGAACTCGTTTATCAATTTCGGACTTGCTCAGCTTCTTAATCTTGAGACCGAAAGCAATATTATCATAAACCGTCATTGTTGGGAAAAGCGCGTAAGACTGAAACACGATGCCGATATTTCGCTTCTCAATTGGAACGTGAGTAATATCTTTTCCGGCCATAAAGACACTTCCGCTTGAAGGTTCGATAAATCCCGTAATAGTTCGCAAAGTTGTAGTTTTGCCGCAACCAGACGGACCGAGAAACGTAAAAAATTGGCCTTCCTTGACATGAACATTAATATCACGGAGGGCCTCGAAGTCTCCAAATTTCACGAAGATATTATTTAGCTTAATCATGATAACAACTCCTGATAAATTGTGAATGGATTTTGCTATAATAACATAAAATGTTTGCGTGTAATGATGAGAGAGCTGATTATATTTGTAAAATGTTGTCAGCTTTTACGTTACAAAAATTTTTATGTGCGATGTTACGAGCCTAATATCACCAGAAAATTTTGTTATCAAGTTTACGTGAAAGGAAGGATTGACAATGACCAACAATTTCGAGTATCATTGCCAAGAGCCAAGAGCCAAGAGCCAAGAGCCAAGAGCCCAAACTCTGCGCTAAAAATCTTAGTTTGTTATCATAAACCCTACACGATGCCGCCTAATGACGACGGAATATTATTACCCATCCAAGTTGGACGTTCCTTGACAGATATGGACCTTCATATGCAATCAGACAATGAAGTAAACGGACAGTCTTGCGACAATATCAGCGACAAAAATGCGAGCTATAACGAGATGACGGCTGTATATTGGGCATGGAAGAACCTGAAAAAGTTATATCCTGATGTTAAATACGTGGGATTATTTCATTATCGAAGATTTTTAGCGTTTGACGAGAGAAAATGCTTTGACCCCTTTATTCTTAAACTAGAGAGCGAGATAAAAGATTACAAGATTAACTCTGCGAAGATCATAAAAATTCTCGAGTCGGGAAAAGTTATTCTCTCAAAACCTCACGTCTTCGCTTTTTCTGTCGCAATGCAATATTTCTCATTTGGATATAGCGAAAACTACCGAATGACGAAAGATGTTATACGTGAAAAATTCCAGGATTATTACGATGCTTTTATTGAAGTCATGGAGAAAAATAATAAACTTCATGCCTATAACGTGTTCATAATGAAATATGAGGACTTCGTGAAATATTGTGAATGGGTATTTGCTGTTCTAGAAATTATTGAGCCGGAAATACAAAAGAACCTCACCGCATTTCAAAGGCGCTTATTCATGTCAGAGAGACTATTGCATGTGTATGTACATAAACACAAAATGAAGATAAAGAGTTTTAATATGTATTTTTACGGCGATAAATCAGAACCTCCGGCCAATATTCTGAAACGTTTACGCCGCTGCTGGTCATATTGCAAAGTTGAGCTTGCATTATGGATACTCAGGTTCAGTCCTTCAGGATTACTCAAGAGATTATTTAAACGTTAAGGCAAAAATAAATCCCCCTCAAAGCTCAAAGGGGGAAAATTTTTCTCAGAAATACAATACATGCTTCACATAATCCGGCCACTTAAACTTTACTGACTCTTTCAGCACAGCAAAAGCCGCCGAGCCTGAACCTGAAACTCCCCAAGCATCAGCTCCGCCCTTGTCGAACATCGAGAATAATTCATTATATTTCGGGTGCTTAGGGATTAACACTTTCAAGAAGTCATTCGGCAGTAATCCTACACGTTTTCCGGCATTAGCATAATAAATATCGCGCATTTCCGTCCTTGCAAGCATTATTCCGATTTCATAGCCGATCGCGTCAAGTTCTTTGTAAGCTCGTGCTGTCTCAGTCTCCCAGTCAGGAATTGCGATAACTCCATGAACCATTTGCGTCCTGACTTTCTCGATATGATCTCCAATTCCAGAGACCATAGCCATGTTAAGCCCGGAGCATAAAAACGGAACATCAGCACCGACTTTAGCCGCAACTTTCTCAGCTCCGAATAATTGCAAGACAGCCGCCGCATTCCCGGAGCCCGCGCCTAATCCTGAACCTGGCGGAACACTCTTATGAATTTTTACGTTCAACGGAGGAATTTTGAAGCCTTCAGCACGTGCAATTCTTAACGCCTTAGCAACGATATTCTCACCTTTAAGCGGAATATTCGCGTTGACAATATCAATTCCAGCCGTCGAGTCAGAAAGATAAAGAACGTCGCCGGAAGGAATTTTCATGAACGTAGAGACCAGATTATGATAACCGTCCGGCCTCTTGCCCATGACACGAAGAGTTAAATTAAGTTTTGCGAACGTCGGAAGAATTAAACGCATTCCGTCCATCCGAACGGGTCAGTCGTCTTGCCCCACTGAATACCCGTCAACTCGTTATACAATTTTTGCGCAACCGGGCCAATCATGAAATCATTAACCGTGTATTTCTTGTCGTTGTAGAACAATTCACCAATCGGCGAGATTACGGCGGCTGTTCCTGTTCCGAAGGCTTCTTCGAGTTTTCCGGTTTCAGCGGCTCCGATAAGCTCATCGACGCTTAACAATCTTTCTTCAACGGGCATTCCCCAGTGCTTTAACACTTCGATGCAGGATTTACGCGTAATTCCGCCCAAGATTGAGCCGTTTTCGAGCGAAGGAGTTACGACAACACCGTTAATCTTAAACATTACGTTCATTGCTCCGACTTCCTCGATGTACTTACGATGAACGCCGTCAAGCCACAGAACCTGTGAATATCCTTTTGCTAATGCCCGGTCTCCTGCTCTGTTTGAAGCCGCGTAATTTCCTCCGCATTTCGTGTAACCTGTTCCGCCGCGAACTGCTCTTACGTCTTCAGTCTCAAGCATAATCTTAACGGGTTTAATCCCTTCAGCAAAATAACTTGCGCTCGGTGAAAGGATTATGCAGAAGATAGCCTGATGAATGCCATGTAAAGCGAGTTCCTCGTCAGTTGCGAAGATGAACGGGCGAATGTAAAGCGAAGTTCCCTCACTTGAAGGCACCCAAGACGCGTCGACTTTAACGAGTTCATGAACGGCTTCAAGGAAAATTTCGTTCGGGATTTGAGGAAGGCCAATTCGTTCAGCCGAGAGGTTAATACGTTTAGCGTTCTCAATCGGTCGGAATAAATGTATTGAGCCGTCAGCCCATCGATAAGCCTTCATTCCCTCGAACACGGTATTTGCGTATTGAATGCCATCACCGGAAGGCATAAGCGACAACGGGCCGTAAGGAACTATACGGGGATTATGCCATTTTTCAGCGTCGTTGTAATCCATCAAGAACATGTGATCGCTGAAGATTTTTCCGAAGCCTAATTTGTCCTCAGGAGGCATTTTTCCGGGATTGGGATTTTTGGTGATACTGATTTGCATTTGTGAAAATTTCTCCTTTACTGTTAAAATCTCATTTGAACTATTTTAATTCATTTCTTCGATATAGTGAATATAATCAAGTGAACGTAACGCCTCTATAATATCACGATGTTTCTTATATCTCTCAAAATCGCGCTCATTAATCGTAATCGACACCGAATAAACGCTCAAACCCGAATTAGCATAAGCCGGATTAGATTCAATATCGTCGATTTTCATGTCAAGCCTTCGAATTGTCGTAACAAAGTCTTGAAGATTATAGCTGTTCTTAAGTTCTAAGTGAACTTCAAAGTGATTGGATCTGTCTTTAAGTATTCGTTCAATTCTGGGGAGCTGAGATATGCAGAATAATAACGCTACGAACGAGATTAAAGCGATTGTGTAAAGTCCTCCGCCTGCCGCAAGTCCGACGACACAACAAGCCCATAATCCCGCTGAAGTTGTTAATCCTTTAATTTGACTTCGTGAGCTGAAGACTATTGAATTACCGCTTATCATAGCAATTGACACGACAGCCGCCGCCGAAATTAAAGGGAAACCCTGAGAGCTGATATTGAGAATGCATACGTCGATCATTGCGGACACAGCCGAAGCCATTGACACGATTATGAAAGTTCTTAAGCCGGCGGAATGTCTTTTGCTTGAACGTTCACAGCCGATAATTGACGCAAGAATGAACACGATGAAAATTCTGAACAAGACCGAGTAAATATTAATACTTGCTGACCAGGAGCCTAAAACTTGAGCGATGGGGTCATTTAGGAAGGGATTAGCCATGAAATAAATCATCTCCGAAAGTGTAAAGTTTTAACTTGACATTATAACAGCCTCCAGAAATGAAATGCTTTATATTGTGAGATTATTTGCTTTGATAAAGTTTATGAAGCTATTAATGATTTTCTTGTTGCGTTCAATAATGTCTCGTTCTGTAAAATCTTCGCGCGTTTGTGCAAGCTCCTTTAATTCATTGATTTTCGTGCCTGCTTTTTCGGGAGTGCCGAGATAATATTTTGTCTTATCCTGAAATCTATAATCGGATGCTCGAATGTTAATATTTTTCTCAAGAAGAGACTTATTGCCAAGTGATTCAAAATTTTTTGCGTCAATTAATCCTTCTCGTTCACGTCTTGCACGAGGGTAAATATGTTCGGTGTCAAAATGTGTTTCCAATGATAAGACTTCCTGCCTCTCGTCCTGAAATACATACCATGCAATAATGCCGCGTGTAATTTTCTTACTGTCATTAAAATCAAATCCCAGCATTCTACTTCTCAATTCTTCAGGATCAAACTTATATCCTATGAACGAAGCATCTCTTCCGTTAGCTACATCGGCCATTGCGTTAAAAAATGGCGTTGGGTTCACCGGCCTGA
Source organism: Synergistaceae bacterium (assembly GCA_017454625.1). Lineage (GTDB taxonomy): Bacteria > Synergistota > Synergistia > Synergistales > Aminobacteriaceae > JAFUXM01. Next base: position 1,627 of record JAFTCP010000009.1, on the reverse strand, counting down.
TAATTCTGGAAGCAAGAAAGAAGCCTATAATTTTTTGTAGGAAATTGTAAAAATTTTCATCGTCGAGTGTCTTATCAGCGCTCTTATTTGTCATAAAGTAAACTGAAACTAAAAACGTCCATATGTTATTAGGAACATAATGAAGGATGAAAAGGCTCTTGCATACACGTTCAGAAAATCTATCACGATCAAGAGCTGTAATATCTTTCCAAAAATCAGCGAGAATGATTAAGTTGCTGAAAGTCTGTGTATAGTCTCGCTTAAGAGGTGAAAATTTTGTATCATCTCGCCCGTAAAAGTCTCTAAGGGCATCGACCGTCGTATCTCTTACTCCTTTAGAAGCTCTTAAACAGTGCATATAACGCATAAAAATATCATCAATAGGGTTGCTTTTTCCTAAGACCGAAATTTTCCCGCATGTGTTTTCAAACTCCTTCCACTTCTGAATAAACCAATCTTTTTTGCCGTTGTCAGAATAAGCCTTATATAATTTTGCCTTGAATATATCAGAATCAGAAAGAGGCTTCCCCCTGTCATTCAGTGTCGAGAAAATTCGCAGAGCTGTATCCTGACTTTCAGCTTCAATCGGCAGCATAGAACAGTTCACTAAAATTCTTTCGGGCATAAACGGAAAATATGAGGGATAATCTTCAAGGAACTTTTTGATTTGTCTCTGGAATAATCTATAATTTTTGGCGTATCTGCTTTTATGTTTTTTCTCGGCTTCTCCGGTGAGCATGATGTGTAAAAATTCTTCGTTTTCGCCTTCTGTTATGACCTCAGAAATAATCTTCAGCTTTGACATATCGGGCAGACTTCCGGAAGGAGGAGTTTTCCAGAGACATTTAGCTATATCGCGTTTTGCGTCATGAGAATCTTCATCGGTCATTCTGTCGCCATAAGCCTGATAAAATGCCCGCAGCATAAGAGTGAGAGTGATTAATCTTTGATGGCCGTCAATAACTTCAAAAATTCCGTGTTCATTCTTGAAGAGTACGAGAGAGCCCAGAAAATAATCATCATCATCGCGAAATTCTGTCCAGTCATTATTGGGGAACGAAAAAGCTAAAATATCATCCCATAATTTTATGCATTCTTCATCTTCCCAAGCATAAGGACGTTGATAATCCGGAATAAGAAAGAAATTTTTCCGGTCTCCTAAGAAATTTTCAACAGTTTTCTGTTCTGCGTTTAATCTGGACATGTAAACTCCTATAGAAAATATCGATGAAAAAATTATATCACAGAAGAGAAATATAGATTATTTGCTGTATGTGATGCTGCCTTGAGATTTTTTGAGGAGAATGCTTTACCTGGAGAACGTCTCAAGTCAACAATCGCGAGGCTTGGCTGTGATGAGTTTGCAAGAATAATAATGCAAGCATAACAAAAAGGGGAAGCCGCATATTGCAACTTCCCTCTTCTCAAATCTAAACTGGCGACGGTCTGCTCTCCCGTGTGTACCCCACACAGTACCATCGACGCTCACAGGCTTAACTGCCGGGTTCGGCATGGATCCGGGTGTGTCCCTGTCGCTTTTGCCGCCAATAACTTTATTAAATCCCATGAGTAAATCTCCAATCTCACAAAACTTCGATGAACTTAAGAATAAATTATCAATTAATTA
>JAFTCP010000121.1 GCA_017454625.1 Synergistaceae bacterium | reverse complement strand
TTGCTATAACATATACGATCAACGAGAGCTGGGGATCAGGAGCGGCTGTTGATGGTGCGGGCTTCCTTCTCAATAACGAAATGGACGACTTCTCAGTGAAGCCGGGTGTTCCTAACGTCTACGGACTTGTCGGAGGAAACGCTAACGCAATCGAGCCGTATAAACGCCCGTTAAGCTCAATGAGCCCCTCGATAGTATCAAAAGAAGGGAAGACAATCCTCGTTGCGGGAAGTCCCGGCGGTTCAAGAATTATCACGACAACGCTTGAAGTAATATCGAATGTTATTGACCGCCGAATGTCTATAAACGCTGCGGTCAGTGCGCCTCGTTACCACATGCAGTGGCTTCCTGACGAACTGAGAATCGAGCCTGAAAACGGCTTGACGAATGATGATGTCGCAAAGCTTGTAGGAATGGGATATAAGATCTCATTGCAGCCTTTCATGGGTGATGTGAACGCTATCATGATTGATCCTGAAACAGGGGAAATCACGGGCAGCCATGACACAAGGGTAGAATTTTAGTCTGACCGTCTAAGCGTCGGCTTCTGTTATCGCTGGCGGTCATGATTAACCGCAATTTTTCAGCTCGGCTAAGTTGCTTGATTTCGTACTCACGCTTCATAGCCGAGCTTTTGTTATCCAGCTCCTCAAAATAGACCAGTTCAACCGGCCGCCGAGCCCTTGTGTATTTTGCTCCGCCCTTACTCGGCTTATCTGAATTATGTGCGGCCAGACGGCGTTTTATGTCTGTTGTCCAGCCGCAGTATAAAGAACCGTCAGAGCAGCGGAGCAGGTAGACGAAGAAATGTTTGTTTCCTTTATTTTCTCCGTTAGCCATGTCGTTTACCCAAAACCTGAAAAAGTGTCTCTTTCAATGCTATTGCTGCTTTTGAATGATAACGTCCTGGCGCAAGTGACACGCCTAAGTCAATAATAGTTCCTTCCTCCCCTAATGATAAAAACTCGGCGTGTGAATAATAATTTTTCGCACAGTAATACGTAAATGCCAAACCAAGCCCCGCTGCTCCCATTGATGCCGCCATAAACGCTGATAGCTTTTCGTTATGAACTTTGGGGAGCAAATTATGTTCTTGGAAAATTCTCCTGCTCTCACGCCCTAATATTGTATCGTAGTCGCTGAGCAGAAATTCAAACTGTATTGCATCGTTTAAGTTAATGTATTTCGGAATACTCGACTTGCTGTTAGCCGGAGAAGGCCTCGCAAATTTCAAGACTGGGTGTTCAGAATTTGTGATTATGCAGATTTCATCACGCATCATTACTTCAACGTTATGCTTCAGCGTTTTCATTGGCAATATTATCAGAGCAATATCAATCGTTCCATTCTTCAACATTTGTTCGAGAGCCATGGAATTTTCTTCAACGATATTCACATGAATACCCGGATACTTTTTCTTGAACTCACTCAATACAGGCGGCAATAAAAACATTCCCCTGAATGTACTTATGCCCATGATTACCCGACCGCCTTCAAGATTATTTACGTCTTGAATTTTGTCCCTAATTCTGTGATATTCTGATAACTCACGGTAAGCATATTCAATCATCAATCTACCGGCTTCTGTCGGTCTGACTCCTGTTGACGTTCTGACAAAAAGTTTGCTGTTAATTTCGTGTTCTATGTTAATGAGAAACTGACTCAAACTTGACTGAGCCATGAATAAACGTTCAGCCGCTTTCGATATGCTTCCTTCTTCAGATATTGCCACTATGTAATTCAGTTCCTTAATTTCCATGTGATCCTCGCCACTCTAAAATTTTACAAGTTTTGCTATCGGTTTCATCGATACATTATATAACAAAATTTCTACTTCACAGATAGCGATCTTTAATTATAATAAAGTCAATTCAAAAATACATAAAGCAGGAGGGTAAAAAAATGGTTTCATTAAAAGGCGTATGCGACATGCATGTTCACAGCAATCCTGATTTAAGGCTTCGCGCATACAATGATTTCGAGCTTGCAGATGCGGCTGTACGTGTCGGAGCGCGTGCAATCGTCATAAAGTCTCATCAGGGCTTCACAGCTAACAGGGCTTATCTCACGAATGAGTACGTGAAGAAAGTTCACGGCGAGACGAATTTCACAATGTTCGGCTCAGTAACTCTCAACAAAGTAGTCGGCGGCGTAAATCCTTCAGCGGTTGAGACAGCTCTGAAACTTGGAGCAAAAGTTGTATGGCTTCCCACTCAGTCTGCAAAGAATCATATTCGCAAAATGGGCAAAGACCCGTCAAGCGGAGTTGACATTGTTGTCGGCTGGAAAGTAGTTCCGGAACTGCTCGAAGTCTTCAAGATGGTAAAAGATTATGACGCGGTGTTGGGGACAGCTCATGTCTCACCTGAAGAAGCATTTGTCGTAATCGAGGCAGCGAGAAATGCGGGGGTGAAAAAAATCGTCCTGACTCACCCAGAATGGTGGATTGTCGGAATGTCTCACGAAGA
>JAFTCP010000120.1 GCA_017454625.1 Synergistaceae bacterium | reverse complement strand
TCCATTTTGCAATAATTTCTTATTCCCAAATCTCAAAATTCCCCGTAAAATTTCATTTAAGCATTAATCTAAATCAATTCTAAATTTTTTATCAGAAGGGAGATTTTTCTCAATGGATTACGCTATAGGTGTAATTTTGCTCCTCACGTTCTTCGCGCTCGCCTGGTATTGCATCAAAGGCTTCAACTTGATGATCGGCTTCCTCGTCATTACGGTTCTTTGGACTGTCCTGCCTCTGTTCGGTACGCTGTTTGTTTCGGAAGAATTTCTGAAAGCTAACCCCGTCTTGATGTTCGAAGGCGGAAAAGGATTAGTTCAGATTCTCAACAGGATTTATCAGGCAGCTCCTGAAGGTTGGGGAACAACGCTTGTAAACGTCTGCTGGGGCGCTTGGTTCGGTCGCGTCTTAATGGATACGGGAATTGCTTCAACGTTAATTCGTAAAACTGTCGAACTCGGAGGAGACAAACCAGCCGTAACAATTTCACTCCTTAACCTCGTAACGGCTTTAATCTTCACATCAATGACAGGAGCCGGCCCGGTTATCGCAATCGGCGTTATCGTTCTGCCCATCTTGATGTCGCTCGGAGTTCCGAAGGCTATCGCAATGTTCTCTTTCATGGGAGCCGTAGCGTCTGGAATTTACTTGAACCCCGTAAACTTTGCACAGTACCGCGCGTTCTTCATTAAGCCGTCTGATATGCCCGACTTCACACTCGGCTGGTATGCCGCACATTGGGGATATGCCGCTCTCGCAATTATGCTCATCGTTACGACTTTATTAGCTTTGTTCTATCTCGGACGCTCAAAATCTCGTCGTCAATGGGCCGCCCAGACAAGAACACCTCAGGCCGCGCAGAAGGATGCTCCAATTTACACGTTAATTCTCCCGGTCATTCCCGTAATCCTTAACATCGCATTTAACTTCTCAGTCATCGGCGGTTTCGTAATTGCGGGTTTCGCAGCTCTGTTCCTTTGCGGCAGAATGTCAGGGACTTTTAGGGAAAATTGCCAGCTCGTTAATAAACTCTATTATGAAGGTGTCGTTGATACTGCTCCGTTGGTCGGCTTCTTATTAACTCTCCCGATGTTCAACGCCGTAGCCGTTTATGCGTCGCCTTATTTCAACGTCGTAATTGGTGGAATTATGCCCACGTCTGAACTCGTTGTTTGCGCAGTCTTCGCGGCTTTGTTATTCATGGGATTGTTCAGAGGCCCAATGACTTTGGTCGGATGCGGCGCGGCTACTCTCGGTGTTCTCTCAAACGTCGCAAAATTCTCCGTCCCGTTCCTTTATGGCGTGTTTGCAATCCCAACAATCACCGTAAACATCGGATGCTGCATTACTCAGTCATGGGTTGCTTGGGGACTTGCTTATACGAAAGTTGAAAGCCGCGATTTCTTGAAGCTCTCAATCCCGAACGCTTACGCCACAGGAATTTTGCAGTATGCCGCTGTTTATCTCCTGCTTGCTGGTTTAGGCAGTGCGTGGATGATAGGTTAAGAAATTTTTTGCGCAGGTCTTTCATAGGATTGGCCTGCTTTTTTTTATCACAAGAAAGGAATAATAATCATGTCAGAGAATGAACGCCGTTCCGTTAGAATGGGAATTGACGTAGGCGGAACTTACACAAAATGCGTCGCTATGGACAATCTTACCCATGAAATTATCGGCAAAAACGAAGTCAAAACTACCCACGATGATAAAGACGGAGTTGCGGCTGGAGTTGTTCAGTCGTTCCGTAATTGCATGGCTGAAAATGGGATTAAGCCCGAAGATGTCGTGTTCGTCGCTCACTCTACTACTCAGGCTACGAACGCTTTTATTGAAGGCGACGTTGCTAATGTCGGAGTGTTCGGAGTTGCCGGAGGATGGTTCGAGAGCTTCTTAGCAAAACGACAATTAGCGCTTCAAGATATTGTGTTGGATCCCAAGACTAAGAAAGTAATCAAAGTTTTTAATGCCTTCGCGCGGAAAAAGGAATTAACCCCTGAACTCGTAAACTCAACAGTTGATGACTTAATCGCTAAAGGCTCGCAAGTTATTGTTGCGTCGATGGCCTTCGGTGTCGACAGCATGGACGAGGAACAAATGATCCATGATGCCGCCGCCTCAAAGAATGTCCCGGCTACGATGGCTTCGGATATTACGAAACTTTACGGCCTCACACGACGTACAAGAACAGCCGCGATTAATGCCTCAATATTGCCTAAGATGATTGCTACGGCCAATGCAACAGAGAGTTCTGTGCGCAAAGCCGGAGTTACTGTTCCTTTGATGATTATGCGCGGAGACGGCGGAGTTATGGAAATCTCCGAGATGAGAAAACGTCCAATCCTCACAGCTTTGTCCGGCCCCGCTGCGTCAGTTATGGGTTCGTTGATGTATCTTCGTGCGTCGAACGCAATTTACTTTGAAGTCGGCGGAACAACAACTAATATCGGCGTTATCAAGAATGGAAGGCCGGGAGTTGATTACGCTCAAATTGGAGGACATGACACGTATATTAGCTCGCTCGACGTTAGAATTTTGGGTTGTGCGGGCGGCTCTATGGTTCGTATTAACGATAAAGAAGTCGTTGACGTTGGACCGAGAAGCGCACATATTGCCGGCTGTGAATATGCTTGTTTTACGCCGGAAGAAGAGATTGTTGACCCGCAAATTGAGCTGATTAGCCCCAAACCAGGAGACCCAAATGATTACGTTGTGATTAGGCTTAAGAGCGGGAAAAAGATTTGCTTCACGAACACCGACGCGGCTAACGTACTTGGCCTGATTGACGAGAAATATTTTGCTCATGGAAACGCAAGCGCGGCTCGTAAAGCTATGCAGCCTGTTGCTGATAAACTCGGAATTACCGTTGAGGAACTCGCTACACAAATTCTTGAGAAGGATTACGAGAAAGTCAGCGCGTGTATTAATGCATTGGCCGATAAATATCAATTAGACCAAGAAAGCATGCGTTTAGTCGGCTGCGGTGGAGGAGCGGCCTCATTGGTTCCTTATTGCGCCAACAAAATGGGACTTCAATACAGCATTCCTGAGAACGCCGAAGTAATTTCATCAATCGGAGTTGCGCTTTCTATGGTTCGTGATGTCGTTGAACGCGTTATCCCCAACCCAACACAAGAAGACATTCGCGACCTCAAGAAAGAAGCTGTTGATGCGGCTGTGAGTTCTGGAGCGTCTCCGGACACGGTTGAAGTTCACATTGAGATCGACAGCCAGACGGGAAAAGTTACGGCGATCGCTACGGGTTCTACGGAAGTTAAGACTACGGACCTTCTCAAAGAATGCGACGAAGCCGAAGCCGAAGAATTGGCCCGTGAAGATTTTGGGCACAAAGTCAGCAATATAAAATTGGCCGCCAAGACTGAGAAATTTTATGTGTATCAGGGCGAAAAAGACGAGAAGAAACCTGTGCGAATTGTCGACAAAAAAGGTTTTATCCGCGTTCAATGTTCTCATGCCGAAGTTGTTAAATGCAAGGTAAGCGAATATCTTGATGAAGTCCGCAGACTCTGGGAAGATACGGCGGTGTTCAAGACAGATAGCATTTTACGCCCGGATTATTTCGTGTGTTTCGGTCCAAGAGTAAGCGATTACAGCGCAGTTGACCTTGAACATATCGAGTTGTTAATGGACTTAGATATTGGCGACAGAGACGCTGACGAAGAAATAATAATTGTCGGCTCAATCACAGAAGTATAAAAATAATGCTTCCGTAAAAATGTCCCCTCGTTTTACTTCGGGAACAAGCCGGCACTTTCGCTCCCACCCACCCCGCTCAAGTGCCGGCATAAGGAAGCACAATAAAATCATGAACTGGAAATATATTAAGCAAAAACTTAGGCCCATAACTGATGGATTGTTCGGCAAACAGAGAATTGCTCGCTACGAAAAGCCGCATTATGAAATTCGTACGCTCGATTATATGCTCGAACGTCTCGTGAAAATTCCGGAGCTTGATTGGCGACATTACGCGTTCTCTCGTGAGCCCCTCAACGGGAAATTTTCACCTGAACAACGCCTTAATTGGATGCAGAAATCTCTTGAGTGTGGAAAAATTTACGCAGAGAAAATTATTGCTGAGTTCGGAACCGACGACGCGGAGACAATTGCACGGGGATTAGGGCTTGAAGTCTATTATCCTCAATATCCGGAGAAGACCGACAGAGTTCTATTTGCTGAGTTCGTGAAGCCTAATCGCATTAATATCTTCATGGACGCAATTTACAGGGCTGAACGCTTAATGAAAAACAGAAAAATAGAACGTGTTATATTTTGCGGGCAGAACTTGGCGAAGGTAATTTTGTCGCACGAAATTTTTCACCACATCGAAGAGAAGTTCAAGCACGAAATTTTCACAATGACAGAGAAAATTAGACTTTGGAGCATCGGGCCAATTCATAATGATTCGGGGATTTTCGCGCTGGGTGAGATTGCCGCAATGTCGTTCGCGAAAGAATTAAATCACCTGCCTTACTCACCTTACGTTATGGATGTATTTCTGGTTTATGATTACTCGGCTGAAGAATCAAGCGGGCTTTATGAAGAGATGATGACGCTTGCAGGACTTGAACCGTAATAATGTCTCGTTAGAGAAATTTTTCTCAAACGGGAAAGCAAAGGAGATAACACAAAATGAAAGTGCCATTCGAGAAACTCAAAGCAACGGCAAAACAAGCATTCATCAACTTGGGACTTACTGAGGAACAGGCCGAAACTTGCGCTCACATTCACGCTTCATCAAGCGCTGATGGAGTCGAAAGTCATGGCATGAACAGAATTCCTAGATTTGCTGAATACGTCGGCAAAGGCTGGATTAATATTCACGGTGAGCCTGAACTCGTGAAAGCTAAAGGAGCCGCAGAGAATTACGACGGTCATTTAGGAATTGGCATAACAAACGCGCTGTTCTGTTCGGAGCGGGCTATGAAACTCGCAGACGTTCACGGCATCGGTTTAGTCGCTATGAAAAATACAACTCACTGGATGCGCGGAGGGACTTACGCGTGGAAAATGGCTGAGGCCGGATATATCGGAATAAGCTGGATTAACACTGAAAGCTGTATGCCGATGTGGGGAAGCGACACAAAAAGCGTAGGCAACAATCCCTTCTGTATCGCAATCCCTCGTGAGGACGGGCAAATTGTCGTCGATATGGCTATGAGTCAATACGCTTACGGCAAACTCGGCGTTTATCGTCTGGCTGGGAAAAAATTACCTTATCCCGGCGGCTTCGACAAAGAAGGAAATCTTACGGACGATCCCGGAGCAATCGAAGACTCCATGCGAATTTTGCCAACAGGTTATTGGAAGGGAACAAGTTTAGCTATTGCTTTGGACCTCGCGGCGGCGGCAATCTCAAACGGACTTTGCGGCTCTGACATGGACGCGAATAACAACGGAAGCTGCACAGGCTGTTCACAGATTTTCATCGCGATTGATCCGTATATGTTCGGCGACAAAGAGGACATTCAAGAGATGCTGAATAGACGCGTAGAAATTGCGGACAACGCTCATCCGATTGACCCGAAACATCCCGTGAAGTGTCCCGGAGAAAGCACGATTGAACGACGCAAAAAAAGTATGGCTGAAGGTGTCCAGGTTGACGATACAATTTGGGAGCAGGTTTGCGCGCTCGCTGAAGGCAAATCGTTCTCAGGACACGTTGAGTAAAAATATTTGAAGGGGGTAAAACTAAAAAATGTTCGCATGTAACGTTAAACTTTCTACGAAGTATGATTATCTCTCGGACAAGTTCAAGGCGGGCTATAAATGGCTTGCTGAGACAGATATTAAGGCTCTCGCTGACGGCGCATATCCAATTCTCGGCGATGACGTAATTGCTAACGTCCAGAGCTACACAACTTCACCGGCTGAAACACGAAAATTTGAGGCCCATGATAAGTATTTCGATATTCAGTTCATGGTTACGGGTCAGGAATTTTTCGGCGTATGTCATCGCGAGGGATTAAAACTTTGCGAGGCTAAACCTGATAATGATGTTTACTTTTTCGAGGAACCGGAGTTTTCGGGTCAGGTCCTTTTGCGTGAAGGTGATTTAATCGTCGTCGAACCGGAGGAAGCTCACAAGCCGCGTTGTGCTGTCGGTGCTCCTGCTCAGGTCAAGAAAGTTGTAGTTAAGGTAAAAATTTAGCTAGTTACTTTTTCGAGCAGCCAGAGTTTCCTGGTTTGGTTCGTCTGCGTGAAGGTGATTTAATCGTCGTCGAACCGGAGGAAGCTCTCAAAACCAGATAACCTATGAAGGTAAAAATATAATTAAGGAGGAAATTTTATCATGCAGATAGTCTATGAACTCGCGCCCGGTCTTCGTCTCGTTGACCTCTCAAAGCTCGTTGATCCAGCAACCGAAACTCGCCGTTGTAAGCTCCATCGTTTTAACACTGGCGGCCCGATCCCCGACTTTCATACGAACGTTGATATTATGACGCACTTGGGAACTCACGCCGAATGTCCCTATCATCACAATGACGATTGGCCTGATGTTACGGGAATTCCATTAACAACGTTTGTGGGTCGCGGTGTCTATGTCGATTTCAAGGAAACCTGTGCGCCTCTCGCTCACATCACAGCCGCCGATTTGGACCGTGAAGCTAAGAAAGTCCGTGAAGGCGACATCGTAATTATTGATTCGTCGTACAAGCTCAACCCGTTTACTCCTGACACGAACACGGAAAAAGATAAAAGGCTCCTCGTTAATGGCGAAACAGCGGAATGGTTCAGGGCCAAGAAGGTTAAGGCTGTAGGTTTCGGCGACGGCGTTTCAATCGAGAATTGCAATGAAGACGTTAAACCCTTCCACGATATTTTGCTCGCTGAGGGAATTATTTTCATCGAAGTCCTCAAAAATCTTGAGCAGCTTAAACGTGATGTGTTCTTCATGTCGTTCGCTCCGTTGCCGATTAAGGGGCTTGATTCAAGTCCTGTTCATGCGTACGCAATCGAAGGTTTGAAGGAGTTCTCAGAATGAGGATTGCTGTAATCGGTGCGGGAGCTATGGGCTCAATTTACGGCGGTCGGCTCTCGCTTAAAAATGAAGTCTTTCTTGTCGACACCAGCCAGGCAATAATCGACGCTGTAAATCAGAACGGCTTAACTCTTGAGGAAAACGGCCAGGACAATAAATATTCTCCTCACGCTGTAACGAGCACAGCAGGGCTTGAACCTGTCGACTTGATTATCCTGTTCGTGAAGGCTCTGTATTCCCGCTCAGCTCTCGAAAGCAATAAACACCTCATCGCTCCGAACACGTACTTGATGACGCTTCAAAACGGTTCAGGACATGAGGATATTCTCGGAGAATTTGCACCGAAAGAACGAATTATCATCGGCACAACGGAAGACAACGGAGCAGTCTTAGCGCCCGGACATGTGCGGCATGGAGGCAAGGGAAATACTAACGTCGGAATGCTCGTTAATGACAATGAAGGTTTCTTGCCCAAGCTCAAAGAGGCGTTCGATGCGTGCGGTTTCAACGTGAAAATTCACGCCAACATTCAACAATTAATCTGGAACAAGCTCTTTGTCAACGTCGCTTTCAGTGCTGTAACCGGACTTCTCAAATGCGAGATGGGATTTATAGCTAAGTGTGATTACGCTATGAACTTGTCCAAGAAATTATTGCATGAGGCCGTAACTGTTGCTCACGCTTTGGGACTTGAAGCCGACGAGGAGAAATTATTGGCTGAGATTAAAGCCGTCTCCGAAAACTCGCCCAATGGAGTAACGTCAATTTGTGCGGATTTGAGGGCCGGACGACGAACCGAAGTTGAAACGATTAGCGGCTCGGTCGTGAGGGCAGCTAAGAAATGCAATGTTGATGTTCCGTGTCATGAGTTCATTGTGAACGCAATTCATGCTATGGAAAATTACAAAGCGTAAAAGTTTGAGATTAAGCCCCCTGTTTTTCGGCAGGGGGTATTTTTATTGTTTAGCCGTCAATCCTCCGTCTACACACAAAACTTGTCCCGTGATAAAACTCGCAGCTTCCGAACAGAGAAATATTGCCGCTGATGCTATGTCCTGCTTGGAGCCGATACGTCCTAAAGGTATGCGATTAACCAGCGAATTATAGAACTCTGGATTATCAAGCTGGAATGAATTTATCGCGGTTCGTACGAATGTCGGAGCTATAGCGTTGACGTTGATGTTGTATTTCCCCCATTCACAGGCCAATTGTTTTGTGTACATGTTCAGCGCGCCTTTGCTCGTGCAGTAAGCTATGTAATCTTTATCCGTCCCGATTATGCTTTTCACAGATGAGAGACTTACGATTTTTCCTGTCTTATGGGGAATCATAAAGCGCCTCCCTGCTTCTCTCGTTACTATATGAAGGGCCGTTAAGTTTAAATTCATAACGTCAATAAATGAAGAAGTATCGTAATTTTCGGCTGGCTTGAGTATATTTTTCCCCGCGCAGTTCACAAGAATATCAAGCGTACCGAACTCATTAGCAATTACATTCATCATGTCATTCACGCTTTCTTCATCGCAAATGTTGCACTTAATCGCTAACGTGTCAGGCTCAGCCTTCTCCGGATGATTTCCACAAACCGCAACTTTTGCCCCTGAACTCACAAACGCCCTCGCAATTTCCCCGCCAAGTCCGCCGGTTCCTCCGGTAATTAATGCGTGCTTCCCTTTAAGTGAAAATAATTCGGCGTAGTTCATTGTCGTAACCTCCTGAATAATTGAAAACTTTTCTTAATCGTCTATTATGAAAACTTTCGTGATTAAAAATTATTCTCCGTCGTCTGTCGCAAAAAACTTCATGAATGAAAAACCTTCTCGCTCTAGCCAGTCGCTAAAGTTCCCGCCGTCTCTTGAACAACTTCATTATGAAAACTTTCACGTCGTCATTCACAGCAAAAAACTTCATGAGTGAAAAACCTTCCTGCCCTCGCCTGTTGCTAAAGCTCTCCGCCATCGCTTGAACAGCCTCATGAATGAAAACTCGTCTTCCTCGTCATCCGTCGTAATCCCATCAAGAAGATATTCATACACCTTCAACATTGCCGCTTCATCAACAAATTCCGGCGTATCCTTTGGACCGTTATGAAAAGTCTGCGTGATTTCCATCTGCGAGATTATCATATAGAACTCCGGCGGCCTGCCTAAAATTCCCTCACCGAATGAGGCCAATGCTTTGAGATATTGCACGTCCCATTTCGGAACTATCGCGACGCTCAAAGTTGGAACATGAGATTTGCGGAAGATAATTGCGTCATCCTCAGGAAGATATTTCACGACTTCGGCATTATGCCTTTTGATGAGACTGCGAGCCGTGAACTTCTTCAGTTTCCCATTGAGCACAATCACATCACCATAGCCGCATAAATCCAAGTTGATAATTCCCGTGTATTTTTTGAGGTCGTGAGTCCGAGCGTAAAACTCCGCGCCCGAATGTCCGTTTTCCTCGCCGTCGGTCAACAGAAAATCCGCGTGAATGTTTCTCATCATCAAAGCACGCCACAGGTCAATCAAGATACAGACTGAAGCCATGTTGTCATTGGCCCCGAAACTTCCCCTGAAATTGTCATAATGAGCCGCGAAGATTAAGCCCGAATTTCCACCCTCAGACGCAAACGCGAAGTTCATGATGTCGTTCTCTTCTTCGCGGGAAAACTTTACGCCCTCCGAGTAAAGAATTTCGCTCAAAGCCTCACGCCGAAGCGATAAATCTCTGAGCGATAATTTTTCAAGATGCCGTTTTATGTTAGCTAGGCTTTCAGGCATTTATCCAACGGAACTTTGATTACAATCTTGCGGATTTTTGCGGGCTTGTCATTCACGGCGATTGCTGGAACATGAACATCCCACGGGAAATATACGGCAAATGTTCCGACTTCCAACGGGATTAATCCCTCGCGAATATTCGGGTTGTTCTCGTAAAAGCAAATGTCTCTTGGTGAAGTCAGCAAGTCTTCATGAACTTTGTTAGTCCCGTCGTCGTTATAATACGCCGCGTTCTCCGGGCCTCCTGATGCGAGAAACTGAACATCAATAAACTTCCTGTGAATTTCCGGCAGAAGTTCAGCGCGTGTTTTCGTCTCAATGTCCAGAACCTGCAAAATCATTTTTACGCCGTCAAGCTCAATATCAAATTTGCCGGGCTCGTGCGCGTTAAGGTCGTTATCCTTGAGAAATCTCAAAGCCGAAGCCAGAGGAGCCGGAAGAAGTTTAAGCTGAGTGTGAAAGAACTCGTTGTTGATATTTCCGTAGAGCATAAACCTAACCTCCGTTATCTTGCCAGCCAGCCGCCGTCAACCGCAAGTACATGACCATTAACGTAGTCCGAAGCTCTCGATGCTAAGAACACCGCCGCACCTTTCAAGTCTTGAGGCGTTCCCCATCTGTCTGCTGGAATACGTCCGAGAATTTCCGCGCTCCTCTTCTCGTCAGCCATTAATGCCGCAGTGTTGTTCGTCGCAATATAGCCCGGTGCGATCGCGTTGACCTGAATATTAAACTTCGCGAGCTCGTTGGCCATGAGTTTTGTAACTCCCATAACTCCAGACTTGCTGGCCGTGTAACTCACAACTCTTATTCCGCCCTGAAATGAAAGCATTGAAGCGATGTTGATAATTTTTCCGCCGCCGTTGTCCTTCATGTAACGAGCACAAGCCTGCGATAGGAAGAATAAAGATTTAAGGTTCATGCTGATAACGTCGTCCCAATTCTCCTCGCTGAACTCTAAAACGTCCTGCCTCCGGATTATTCCCGCGTTGTTCACGAGAATATCAAGCCGCCCGAAAGTTTTAATTGTGTCGTCAACGAGCTGTTGAATTTTGTCCTGCTTCCCCAAATCAATATCATAGAACTTGAACTTACGCCCAAGCCCGGAAATATACGCCTCAGTCTCCGGCATTGATGCGTGGCCTGCTCCTATGATGTCGGCTCCAGCTTCTGCAAGACCTTCCGCGATGCCCTGCCCGATTCCTGTTCGTGCGCCTGTTACGATTGCAACTTTTCCCGAAAGATTAAACATGTCTGTCATAATTTTTTTCTCCTTGATTTTAACTTCGTGGTAAATTTACCACGAAGTTATTTCATTTCTGATGGCGGAATATTATCCATGTCGTCGAACTCTTGATTTTCTCCGCCCATTGCCCAGATAAAAGAGTAATTGCTTGTCCCAGCTCCGGCATGAATTGACCATGAAGGCGAGATTACAGCGTCAAAATTCTTCATGACAATGTGCCGAGTTTCCTGACCTTGACCCATGAAATGAAAAACTATATTTCCCTCTGGTATCTCAAAGTAAGTGTAGATTTCCATGCGTCTCTCATGAGTGTGAGCCGGCATTGTGTTCCAGACGCTTCCGGTATCGAGCTCCGTTAATCCCATTGATAATTGGCAGGTCTTCAAAACGTCGGGATGAATGAACTGATTAATCACGCGTTTGTTCGAAGTCTTAATATCGCCGACGGGCCTTTTTGCAGCATCGGAAATCTTGATTAAGCGTGTCTCGTAGCTCGTGTGTGCGGGGGCTGAAACCATGTAGAATTTTGCAGGATTGGCCGGATCGTTGCTCGTGAAGAAAACTTTTTCAGTTCCCTTCGTGAGGTATAAACAATCTTTGTAGCCAAGCTCGTAAACTTTTCCGTCAGCTTCGATTGTCCCAGCTCCGCCAAGATTGAAAACTCCGGCTTCTCTGCGTTCAAGAAAATAATGCGTCCCGAAGTTGGCCCAAATGTCTATCCCGTCATCAATGGCCAATTTCTTACTCACCGGCATAATTCCAACCGTAACCATTCTATCAACGTGGCTGTAGATTGCTTGAACTTTATCGGGAGTGTATAAGTCCGTGATGAGAAATTCCCGGCGCAGTTCATCAGTCGTGTAACGTTTTACATCGTTGGGACTGCAT
>JAFTCP010000008.1 GCA_017454625.1 Synergistaceae bacterium | reverse complement strand
TTGTAGCACTGAATGATTGAAGGGTTCTCGTGCGAAAATCTCAGGTTCATTTTCCTGTCGAGGTCAAGAAGAATTCTTCCGCGTCCTTCTCCGAGTTCCTCACCCTCAGAAATCGGCTGACCACCGCCGCCAGCGCATCCCGTCGGGCAAGCCATCATCTCGACAAAATCATACTGGGCTTTTCCGCTCTGGATGTCCTCACAAAGTTTGCGAATATTCCCTAAACCGTGAGCAACAGCAATTTTTAACTTCGTTCCGGCAATCTCAAACGTCGCTTCCTTAAATCCATCATAATCACGTACATATCTAAACGCGTTGGGATCCGGATTTTCGCCAGTAACGAGCTTATACGCTGTACGCAAAGCCGCTTCCATAACACCGCCCGTTGTTCCAAAGATATGTCCGGCTCCTGAAGCTGTGCCGAGTGGTGCATCGAACTCGCTTTCTTCGAGAGATTTTACGTCAATTCCCTCTGACTGAATTAATCTGTCGAGTTCTCTAACCGTCAAGACAACATCAATATCACGAGCTCCGGACGCGTTCATGCACTCAACATCGCACTCATATTTTTTGGCGGTACACGGCATGACTGAGACATGGAAGATTTTATCAGCTTCGACACCGAGAATTTGAGCGTACCAAGTCTTAATTATTGCGCCGAACATCTGCTGAGGTGATTTCGCACTCGATAACTGTGGGACTAAATCCGGGAACTCCATCTTTATAAATCTTACCCAGCCGGGACAGCACGAAGTGAACATCGGGAATTTCTCATTTTTCGCGTTCTTGAGCTTGCTGACAAACTCGCTGGCTTCCTCCATAATTGTAAGGTCAGCTGAAAAATCCGTGTCAAAGACGTAATCAAATCCGACGGCTCTTAATGCGCTTGCTAATCTCTCCTGTGAGGCTTCCTCGTGAGTTAATCCGAGTTTCTCGCCCCATGACGTTCTTACAGCAGGAGCAACCGAAGCAATCATAATCTTATCGCCAGCCGCGAAAGCATCACGGACCTTCTGCGTATCATCACGTTCAACGAGCGCACCGACGGGACAGTGAGTTATGCATTGGCCGCAGACTGTACAGTCAACCTTCGTAATGTCCTCGCCGCCTGTAACTCCGACGGTTGTACGTGAGCCGGATTTAGCGATGTCCCAGACGTGCATTTGCTGAACTTTGTCGCAGATTTGGACACAGCGCATACACTTAATGCATTTGTCATCGTTGCGGATTAATGGAAAATCTGAGTTCCAATTGAAGGCCGCAATATCCTCATGATACGGGAAATCCTTAATCCCTAAATCTCTTGCCGTCTTCTGAAGCTCACAATTCCCCGAACGAATACACTCCGGACATCTTGCGTTATGCTGAGAAAGAATGAGTTCAACGTTAATTCTGCGGGCCTGGCGGGCTTTCGGGCTGTTGGTCAAAATTTTCATGCCTTCCTGAACTATCGTGTTGCAAGAAGATACTAATCTGTCCTGGCCTTCAATCTCGACGACACAAACGCGGCATGCTCCGATCTCGTTGACTTTCTTCAAATAGCAGAGATGAGGAATTGTTATGTGATTTCGTTTCGCGGCCTCAAGTATCGTTGTGTTTTCGGGAACCTGAATAGCTTTACCGTTAATTGTTGCGTTTACCATTTGAATTCACGCCCCTCTCTGAATTTTCCGAAGCCGTAATAATCGCATCGTAAGCATCTGTTGCTCTCCTGCTCCATTTCTTCCTGTGTCATTCCCTTTTCAACAAGCTCGAAGTCATGAACTCTCTCATCAATCGGACGTTCGCGCATCTTCACTCTTCCGCAAGCCGGTCTATTATGAGGTACGGGGTCAGGAATTTCAACGGGAAGCGTAATAGGATGATGGAAGCCGAGATATTCATCGATATTAGCCGCCGCAACTTTACCAGCCGCGATTGCACGAATGACAGTAGCAGGACCAGAAACGCAATCTCCGCCGGAGAAAACGCCGTCCATGTTCTCACCTTTTACGGCCTCGCTGTCGAAAGCCTCAATGCATCCCCATTTTACGGCGATACCTGACTGCTCAAAATTGTAGCTGTCAATTCCCTGACCGATTGCAACGACGATAACATCAGCTTCAATTCTGATTGGTTCCGCGCTTGCGTCTTTCGGTGCAGGTCTTCCGCCTTTGATGTTGCTAATCATCTGCTGTTTTACCCAGAGGGCTTTAGCTTTTCCGTCCTCGCCAACTTCGACTTTGAGAGGTGCGGCCAATTCGAGGATTTCACAGCCTTCAACTTCGGTTGCTTCGACTTCTTCAGCGAGAGCAGTCATGTCATCTTTGCGTCTACGATAAGCAAGCGTAACTTTGTCAGCGTTTAATCTCAATGATGAGCGCGCGCAGTCCATCGCGACGTTTCCGCCTCCGACAACGACAACTTTTTTACCCTTGAAGTTCGGGTAATCGTCATCGCCAATTCGACGGAGTAAAGTTACAGCCGACATTACGCCTTGAGCGTCCTCACCGGGAATTTTCAGGGATTTATCAGTGTGAGCACCGATCGCGATATAAACAGCGTCAAACTCATCACGAAGTTTCTTCAACGGGAAATCCGGCCCGCCGATTGAGACTTCTTTATGAACCTTAATATCTCCGGCAGTTAATAACGTCTCGATCTCCTCATGAAGGACTTCACGCGGCAGTCTGTAAGAAGGAATTCCATAACGCAACATTCCGCCTAAACGTTTACGCTGTTCAAAAATTTCTACGCTGTGGCCCATCATTCCGAGATAATAAGCCGCAGAAATTCCGCTCGGTCCTCCACCGACGATTGCAACTTTCTTTCCTGTTGCTGGAGCAGGTTTCTCACCATCTCTGTAAACTGGAACATGTCCGGCGTGGTCAATTGCGTAAAGTTTCAGGCCGCGAATGTTAATTGCGTCATCAACCATACGGCGGCGGCATTTGTTCTCGCAAGGATGTTCACAGACCATTGCGCAGACGCTTGGGAAGGGGTTATCTTTGCGGATTAATCTTACAGCGTCAGCATAACGTCCAGCATTGACGAGCGCGATATATCCGGGAATATCAACGTGAGCGGGGCATAACGTAACGCACGGGACAGCTCTGAAACCTTCGGAATTGCACTGATGCTTTTTCGCGTGAGCTTCGTAGTCATCTTTGAAACCTTTTACGCCCTTCATGACCATGTTAGCGGCTTCATAACCGATTGCACAGTCAGCGGAATTTGCGATTGTCTCGGCTGTTTTCTCGATTGTGGCGACGGTCTTCATGTCTCCTTTTCCGTCAATTAAATCATCAATTAACCTCTCAAGTTGAGGAAGTCCAACACGGCACGGAACACATTTTCCGCAAGTCTGAGCAGCACAAACTTTGAGATAACTGCTTGCGACATCGAGCGGACATAAGCCGGGAGGAGCTCCGGTAATTCGTCGTTCTAAATCCTTGTGAAGAGATTCAACGGCGGCCTGAGCTTTAGTTTCATTCATAATGCTAAGGCGACTCAAAAAAAATCACTCCCTCGTTTGTATTTATAAAAATTTTTACCCCTTGAACATTGATAATTATACTATTGAATTGTAAATAGCAATAAAAAGCAAATGTATAAACTGGAGAATAATTTACATTATATAGATTATCTTATTTTTATATCAAAAATCCAATTTTTATATTAAAAATCCAAAGTAATCTTAGAAATTTTTACACTATTACAATTAACGACATGCTTTAATTTTGCTACAATATCAAAAATTCCCACAAAAATTTTTACACTCAAAAAGGAGGCTTTTCACCTATGGTAAATCATGAGTTGAATAACCTGATTGCTTTTGCTCTTCATCACAAGTTAATCACTCCTCAGGACAAAATCTGGGCCGCAAATTCCTTAATCGGAGTTCTCGGACTTAACACGTTTGAGTTCGAGAAAAATTTAGA
>JAFTCP010000007.1 GCA_017454625.1 Synergistaceae bacterium | reverse complement strand
TCTGCCCTCGTACATGAAGAACGTCGAAAGCAGAAACGCAATCACAATTAGGGCCATAATCCATTTCATTTGGGTACGCAGGAATTTCATCATATTAAATATAACCTTCTCTCTGAAATTTTTATATTACTCAGTAATTTTTACGTTGATTTTACGTATTTTAGCATATTGTGTTAATTTTCACACTTCAAGCAGGGATTTTATATCAACCTTCAAATCCTCATGAACTCATCATAAATCGCACGCAAATTTTTCGGCTCATATTGGGTTCACACATCACGTAATGATTTTCCCCGTTTCGTTTCGACCTCCAAAATTTTTATCTCGCCGCCTGAATTAATCATGATTTCCCGAAGTTTATTCATGACCTCTTCAGCTTCACTCTCTTTACATTCACACACGAGCGAATCATGAACTTGCAGGAATAATTTCCCCTTGACTTCCTCAGCAAAATTAATCATCGCCATTCTCGCAACATCAGCCGCCGTTCCCTGAATTGGTGAGTTTATTAATGCCCGGTCAAGCCCCTGACCTTTCGCAGGAATTTCGTTAATTGGCCGTATTCTTCCGAAAAGTGTACGTGCGTAGCCTCGTGATTTTGCCTCGTCGACGATTTTATCAAGGAAAGTTTTTATTCCCGGAAGCGCGTTAAAATATCTCGTCATTATGTCGCGTGCTTCAAAGCGTGAAACTCCGAGCCTCTCAGAAAGTCCGAATGAGCTCATCCCGTAAAGAAGTCCGAAGTTTATCATTTTTGCAGCACGTCTTAATTCCGCCGTAACGAACTCAGGCCGAACACCGAATACCCATGATGCCGTCTCCGTGTGAATATCTCTGTGATGATTGAAGGCTTCAAGTAATTTTTCTTCCTGTGATAAATGCGCAAGAACCCGCAACTCAATCTGTGAGTAATCGGCCGCAACAAAAACATTTTCAGGGTTTACGGGGATTAATCCGGATTTAATCTCCTCTGCCCAATGTCCGAAAGCCGGAATGTTCTGCAAGTTCGGATCTCGTGAGCTTAAGCGTCCTGTTCCTGTTAATGCCGGTTCAAATGTCGTGTGAATGATATTGCTTTCACCAGCGGCGTATTGAAATGGGATTACGAAGCTGGATAACATTTTCGATAACTCCCTATGCTCAAGGATTAACGCGGGAACCTGCCCTCCGGGAAGTTTCGCGAGTTTCTCAAGCACAGTTACATTTGTAGAGTATGAAGTTTTCCCCTTCGTCAATTTTTCCGGCTCAAAGCCTAGACGCTCGAATAATAATTGTGAGACTTGCTGAGGAGAATTTACGTTTATCCGAACTCCTGTAATATCCGTAATTTTTCCCTCAATCTCTTTAATCGCGCGTTCAAGCTCATCTTGAATGCTCATGAATTTTTCGGGATTAATCCTCACGCCGTGAGCTTCCATTTGATTTAACACGGGAATTAACGGAATATCTATCTTCGTCATAACGTCGTGAAGTCCTTCGTGAGCTTCAATCTCAGCTTCAAGATTCCCGGCCAATTCAGAGAGAGTTTTAGCGGGATTTTCACTTTGTTTCAAAAGTGCAAGGATTTCCGGGAATTTTCGGCTTGCCTCGTCAGGATGCAATAAATAATACGCCGTCTTCAAGTCCCAAACGCTTTTACTCTCAGCGAACATATCAGGATTTTTCACGAGTTCAGCTTTGTAGTCATCAATTATGATTTCACACTCCGGCATCTTGAAACCCCTTGACGCTTCAATTTTCCTCTTCTCAACTTGTCGTGAACTTCCTAACCTTTGCAATAACTTCTTCAGGCCCAATCTCGCGGCTAAATCCTCAGCTTTCGGAATATCCGGCGTAAAGTTTATGCATTCATTAAGAAAGTTTATATCCCCGTCGTAAATGTCATCTTTGAGTTTGATAATATTGTCGCGCATCCAGATTACTTTTTCTTCGCCGGCCTCTTCAAGTTTAGAGCGTATGCCTTTGGGAATTTCCGATATTGAGGCGTAAATTTTCTCGACTGTCGGAAATTGAGCGATAATTTTTTTTCCGCCGACCTCGCCAAGCCCCTTGACAACTTTGATATTATCCGCGCTGTCGCCTACTAAAGCTAAGTAATCAGCCATTGAAGAGGGCATAAATCCGTATTCGCTCACGAATTTTTCGGTGTCGTAAACTTCAGCCCCTGTAGTTCCGTGTTTAACAGGTCTTAGCATGTTTATTCCGCTTCCGATTAGTTGAAACAAATCCTTATCCGACGAGAGAACAATAACTTCATGGCCCTGACTTTGCGCAAGTTTTGAGAATGACGCGACGACATCATCGGCTTCAACTCCCTCGCGAATAATTATGTTGAAACCCAGATATTTCAATAATTCCTGAAGCAAGGGCATTTGTATTTTCAAGTCATCCGCTAAAAATTTTCTTCCGGCTTTGTACGTGCTCAAAAGTTTATGCCTGAAAGTTTTTCCGTGAGCATCAAAAGCTATAATTACACAGTCAGGCTTCAACTCGTCCAGAACGTGAAAGAGCATATTCACGAAACCTACAATCATAGCTGTAGGAGTTCCATCGGGAGCCGTCAACTTAACTTTCAACGCGTGAAATCCCCTGTGAGCTAAACTATGTCCGTCAACAATTAAGAAAGTTTTCATGTCAATCACCTCTTAAATTTGCGGATAAATTATAATATCTGAAAAAGTTTTTGACGCAGAATTAATATAACACGTTCTATTATTATGCATGAAAATATAACACGTTCTATTTTGGGGAGAGTTTTAATATGAATGATGAGAAACTTAATTTTATGATAAATACTTTGCTTGACGATATGCCCGAATATAAACAGGATGCCGGGAAAATTCCAGACAAGAAAATTTTGCTCAGGGCATTAATGAACTTGCGGCCTCCGATGAAACTTGATGAAAAATTTTTGCAGGTTCAGGACGAATTTTTATCACATGAACGCGACGAAAAAGGAGTTATCGACGCTGAAAATCTGCCTGAAATTTTGCCGGGAATATCTTTATGGCAGGGGGATATTACGAGGCTCAAAGTTGATGCTATAGTGAATGCCGCAAACTCGACGTTACTTGGCTGTTTCGTTCCGCTTCACCGATGTATTGACAACGCAATACATTCTGCCGCAGGCTTACAGTTACGCGATGAATGCTTCGAAATTATGAAAGCCCAAAATCATCCGGAGCCTACAGGACAGGCAAAAATTACTCACGGCTATAATCTTCCGGCTAAGTTCGTAATTCACACCGTCGGGCCAATCATAACCGGAGATTTGACACAACGAGACCGCGAATTGCTCAGAAGTTGTTACGTCTCATGCTTGGAACTCGCCGAGAAAAAGAATCTCTCGTCAATAGCTTTCTGCTGTATCTCAACCGGAGAATTCCATTTTCCCAATGACGAAGCCGCAAAAATTGCAGTCGAGACCGTGAAAAAGTTCATGAGTGAAAATCATTCTGTGAAAAAAGTCGTCTTCAACGTATTCAAGGACTTAGATTTTGAGCTTTATAGGAGGGAATTACAGGCATGATTGAGAGTTTTTTTGTCAAAGTTGGCGGGCTTGATGTTCAAGGATTTCTTTACAGGAAGGATTTTTAGGCATGATTGAAGAGTTAAAACGTAAACTTTCGGAATGTGAGGCATTAATAATCGGAGCAGGAGCGGGCTTGTCGACTTCAGCGGGATTTGTTTATGACGGCGCGAGGTTCGAGAAATATTTTGCTGACTTCGAGGAGAAATACGGCTTTCAAGACATGTATTCAGGGGGATTTTACCCGTACACGACTTCAAACGAGAAATGGGCATATTGGAGCCGGTATATCTTCATCAATAGATATTGTGATGCTCCGAAGCCGGTTTACGATAATTTATTGAAAATTGTTGACGGGAAAAATTATTTTGTGATAACTACGAACGTGGATCATTGCTTCCAGAAAGCCGGATTTGACAAGACGAGATTATTTTACACTCAGGGGGATTACGGATTGTTTCAATGTTCGCTTCCATGTCATAAGAAGACTTACGACAACGAGAAAATTATTACGTCGATGCTTGAACGTCAAGAGAATATGCGCATTCCTGATGACTTAATCCCTCATTGTCCAGTTTGCGGGCGTGAGATGACGACTAATTTGCGTGCTGATGACAGCTTTGTTGAGGACGACGGCTGGAATAAAGCGGCTGAACGTTACGTAAAATTCCTAGAAGCTAACTATGACCGAAAAACTTTATTTCTCGACTTGGGAACAGGAATGAACACGCCGGGAATTATCAAATTTCCGTTCTGGCGAATGACACGTGAATGGCCTGATGCTTTTTACGCGTGCATAAATCTCGGTGAAGCCTTTGTTCCTGAGCGCGCGGGAATTTCGGACAAAGCAATTTGCATTAATAATGACATCGGCGAAGTGCTTGAAGAGTTAATTTGAAGTTTACTGACTTTGCGGAATTTCTTGAACTCACTACGAACGATGACAGGCAGTTTTTGGGACTTGATGAGCTTCACAAAATCCCTGAAACTGTCTATGCTCTTGCGAACTCTTCAGGAGGCTGGATAATCTGCGGAGCTGAACTCGACGAATGCGGGGAGATTAATATTTACGGCCTCGATGAAGATTTTGACATAAAAAAGTTTGTTGACGAGAGAATTATTGACGAAAGGATTTCATGTGAGCTTCATGATTTCGGAAACGTAAAAGTTGTTCGTGTTGAACCTGCAAAGTTTTACGTGAAGCCTCTGATTTACGGCGACAAAGTTTATCGAAGAGTTGAAGGAGTAAACTTAATCTCAAGCCGTCGTTCAATCTCAATCATGACTTCCGAAGCTCAGGAGTTCTCACGTGATGACTTCCCCGTCAGGACATCCAAGCTCAACGAAAAAAATATCAATGAGTTTCGCGAGGCCGTGATAACTTTACACGAGGATTATAAAACTTTTTCGCGCAAGGAATTTCTCAAGAGATGCGGAGTTTATTCGGGGAAATTCTTAACTTTTGCAGGAGCCTTAATGTTCGGTGAGATTATGAGGGTTCAAGCGAGGCTGAAATATTTTGAGATTAACGCGGAACTTGAAGCCCGTAACATTTGGAGCGCTTACACAAAAATTCTCCCGAAGTTGACAGCGAGACTTTCACAAAAATGTGCTGAAGATTTCCGCTCAGCCTTCATCAACGCGCTTTTGCACTCGGATTATAACATCAGCCGGAGAATTAATATTTTCATCACGTCAAATCCCCCAAAAGTTTCAATAATCAATCCTGGAACAATCAGAGGAATAACGAGGAATTACAGGCTTGCAAAAATGTTTGAGCTTTCAGGAATTTTATACTCACGCAAAACTTTCACGCAACATCAAGACATGCTTAATTTCAGGTTAAAAACTGAGCTGAAACTTGAAGGCCGCGAAACTCTTCCTGAACCTGTAATCTTATAATGTAAATAAAATTTGATTGGGATTAAAACTATTCTTGATGCTGTATTTTGTTATGATAAATGCAACACAACATGCTAAATTTCAAGATAAATCCGTAATTTACACTTAAAAGTTTTCATTTCATAATTTTACTGCACAAACAAATTCACTTGACCGAAAAAATAACAACTGATAAAATTTGCGTCAATAAGAAAGTTTGACTTACCAAAAGGAGAAATGACCCAATTGTTTCGATATAGAAGGGGCATTGCTAGTATTGCATTGCTCGTGTTTGTCTTGTGCGCATTAATACTATCAGGAGCAAATCAATCCGAAGCTGCCAAGAAAAAGAAGAAATATAACGACTGGCGCGGAGTTGCGGCTGATATGGCGTTGGAGTTCAACTCGGCGATTGAGAACGTCAAGAATGATAACTACAAAGATGCTTACACGAACGTGAACGATGCTTACTTCAAGTATTACGAGGTTCAGGGCGTTGAACGTACTGTAATGGTCGCGATTTCTCAAGCCAGAGTGAGCCACATTGAGGGCCAATTCGCGGATATTAAGCATGTTTTACTCGGCAATCAAGAACGGGACAAGGACGCATTACTTCAGCAAATCGAAAACTTGAAGATAAAAGTTTACAAGGATTCAATGGTCCTTGATGGAATGGCGGAAATCTCGGATCCTGACAGCGTAGGCGAAGCGCTTTACACTGATACGCAAATTCCTAGACCAGCGTTGGCGAATATTCCTGCTCAAACTCAGACCGAAACGGTTGCAGAAACTCCATCAGAGCCAGCATCAACGCCAGCAACATCAGCCGAGAAGAAAGCTCCTGTAAGTCGCGATTGGTTGACGTTCGTAACGGCTTTCGGGCTTCTTGTTCGTGAAGGGCTTGAAGCAATCCTCGTAATCGTCGCAATCGTCGCATACCTCATCAAGACCGGCAATAAGCAGATGTTGAAGAGCGTTTATCTCGGTTCGTTTGCGGCAATCATAGCTAGCGTAATTCTTGCGTGGGCTCTCGAAGCCTTAATGGGAGAACAAAGCGGAGTTGCGCGAGAACTTCTCGAAGGTTGGACGATGTTCCTTGCTGTAGCTGTGTTGTTCTATGTCAGCAACTGGATGTTATCGAAGGCCGACACAATAGCTTGGGAAAATTACATCAGCGGGAAAGTTCAGCAGTCAATAGATAGCAAATCACAATGGACGTTAATTTTTGCGGCGTTTATCGCTGTCATGAGAGAAGGAGCAGAGCTGATATTGTTTTACTCGGCGGCATTCACCGGAGGCATGAGCAATCCGGCATATATCGCTTACGGCATCGGTGCAGGAATTCTTGTACTAGTGGCTGTTTGGGTAGCGTTTAGATATTTCAGCGTCAAGCTCCCGTTAAGAGCGTTCTTCCTGTTCACGAGCATTCTTTTATTCCTGATGTGTATATCCTTCATGGGTAAAGGAGTTCAGGAGTTGACCGAAGCCGACGTAATCACAGGACGTACGGTTATTCCGGCAATGAAGGGATTTAGCATCGAGATATTGAGCATCTACGACAGAGCAGAAACTTTGATACCTCAAATTATGCTCGTAATCGCGGCAGTCTGGACAACTCTCCCACATTTGTTCAGGAAGAAAGAGAAGAGAGCGTAAGTTTTTCATGAAAATTTTTGCTGTTGAAAATAAGTTAATGAGTTCGTGTAAATCCTTTATGAGAATTTTGCAGAGTGAATTTATTTCAGCAGATTTTGTGAAAGAGTTAATGAGAAGTTTTCACAGGTTTCATGAAAAGTTTAGTATAAATTCTTTGTGGAAGTTGCTGCTGAGTGAGTTTTTATTTCAGTCGGCTCATGAAGAGTTAATTAAATCAGTATAAATCCTTCGTTGAGTTATTGCGAAGAGTTTATAGATAGAAAATTTATAGGAGGTTTAGTATTCATGAAGAAAGTAATTTTTGCAGTAATGATACTCACGCTTGCTTTTGCAGGTGCGGCGTTCGGTTCTGAGGCAGTCTCGGTTCGTCCCGGAGAAGTCGGCTTTGAAGAGATCCCCATCGGCGAAACTCAGGTAGGCCCTTACAACGTAGCTGCCGTATATTTCCGGGCTGTTGACATGTACCCGGTCGGAAAAGGCGTAGCGAGAGAGGACGCGGATTTGCACCTTGAAGCAGATATTCACCTTAAGCCGCTTGATGCAATAATGTACGGTTTCGGCAACGGTGAAAATATTTGGCCGGCATACTTGACGATTAAGTATCAGATTCTCGCTCTTGACGGCAAGACGGTCGTAATGGAAGGCTCATTCATGCCGATGAACGCAGACGACGGCCCCCACTATGGTGCGAACATAGCAAAGGGCCTTAAGGTTGGACAGTATAAGCTGAAATTCATCATTGAGCCTCCGACTGATTACCTGCTTCACACAGACGAGGAGACCGGGGTACCTGCGAAGAACAACGCTAAGAATTTCTTCCAGACTTACACTGTAACATTCGATTGGAATTATACAGCAGAACAGCTTGCTGATTAATCAGGAATTATAGCTTTCACGGGGGGCCTTAATTTTATGGCCTTCCGTTTTTTGTTGTTAAGGAGTGATGACAAATTCTTAAATATTTAGTCGCCGTTACTGATAATTTAGCGGCTTTCGCTTTCTTGCTGGGAATAATCTTCAGTTTCTCGCATTCATTCGATGACACAAGGCATAAGAAGTTCGCGTTAATCTTCACAATTCTGGGGATTATCGCGGGTTTTTCCGTCTTCGGAGTTAGGATGTATGACCCCAGAGGAATGAATTTATTGTTAATTCGCTTTAATCGCTGGCTTATAATCTGGATTGCTGGAATTTCTTTAGCTTGTGTGATTGTTACTTTGATTAACGCCGTCTTCAGGAAAAATTTTTTGCGTCTCGTCAGTCTCTTCCTGTTCTCAATCTTAATATTCACATCCTTAATGTATCTTGTGCCGCCGATTCTGCAATTCACGCGTGAGTTCGTTTACTTTGGCGAGTCCGGAATTAGCACGAACGCGATGTTACGGGCTTTAGGCTTCACACTGGGATTATTCGTGTGCTTGTTGTTGACGTTGAGCGCGTACGAAGTTCATAAATCCCTTAACACCGACAATCAGGCCAATTTATTCTTGCTCGCGTCAGTGATAATTTATGCCTGTGAGTATTCTGCTTCATCGATTGCGGCAATGCAGAGGCTGAAACTTATTCGTCTAAGCGATGCCGTCTTCAAGATAATGATATGGCGGGGGGAAAATCCGAACGCGTTTCTTTTCGCCCAGTTAGCACTAGCTTTAATCATGCTGGCTTTCGTAATTTACACTCACTTGAAACCGACGCGAGAGTTTCCGAATAAGGCATTATTGCGTAAGGAGAAGGCGAGATTACGGGACTGCCGACGTTGGAGCTGGAGTTTATGCGTCTGGGGATTTATGGCAATTTTTATCGTGATAGTCCTGCATTATTACGACACAAAGCCTCCTGCAGAAGTTCAGCCGGAACCTTACGACATTAACAATGGCATAATCTCAATCGAACTCGCTAAAGTCTCGGACGGACATTTACATAAATTTTCGTACGTTACGCCGAATAAATATGACGTGAGATTTCTAGTTGTCAAGAAGCCTGCGGGGTCAGCGTATGGAATTGGCCTTGATGCGTGCGATATTTGCGGAATTGCCGGATATTACGAACGCGGAGACGATGAAGTAATCTGCAGACGCTGTGATGTTGTAATGAACAAGAACACAATCGGCTTCAAGGGAGGCTGTAATCCTGTTCCGTTTGAATATGAAATTCGCGCGGGGAAAATCTTTATCGATGTTAAGGCGTTAGAGGCAGAAGAAACACGTTTTAGATAGGCTTGTGCAATCCTGATGATAATTCATGTGGGGAAAATATTTATCTATGTCAAAGTCGTTTTCACTAGGCTATGAAGTTAAGACTCATGTGAAAATTTTATTGATTGTGTCATAGGCAAAAGAAAGAAGGTATAAAGAATGTTCTGGCGCATGATAATTAAGACGCTTATACGTCAGAAAAGTAAAATGTTGATGATAGCTTTCACCGTCGTATTAGGTGTGTCGTTGTCTACTGCGATGATGAATGTAATGCTCGGTGTCGGCGACAAAGTTAACCGCGAGTTGAAAGTTTACGGAGCAAATATTACGGTTCGGCATAAGGACGCGGCATTAATGAGCGATTTATACGGTTTGACCGAAGGGCAGGGAGTTAATGACAAATTTTTATACGAAGAGGACGTGTTAAAGCTCAAGTCAATTTTCTGGGGATTTAACATTCTTGATTTCGTTCCGATGTTGGAGGGGAGCGCGATTTTACGCTTCAATCAAAAAGTTATCGGCAACGCTTCATTAATGGGAACTTGGCCGGAGAAAAATGCAACACTTTCAACGGGTGAAGAGTTACATACGGGCTTGAAGGCATTGCGTACATGGTGGGATATTCAAGGTGAATGGCTGAACGAGGACGAGAATAACGCCGTAATGCTGGGAAAAAATTTAGCGTCTCAGAATAATATTCATGTCGGCGACGCAATCACCCTCACTCAAAACGGGATAACAAAAAGTTTCGTTGTAAAGGGAATATTTCACGACGGCGGAAATTCAGACGAGAAGATCTTAATGACACTTCCGGCGGTTCAAGAGTTGATGAATTTGCCCGGAAAAATCGCGAGCATCGAAGTATCAGCCCTGACAACTCCCGATAACGATTTAGCACGAAAAGCCGCGCAGGATCCTTCGAGCTTGTCGCCGGATGAATATGAAACCTGGTATTGCACGGCCTATGTAAGCGCGATATGTCATCAAATCCA
Organism: Synergistaceae bacterium; assembly: GCA_017454625.1. GTDB lineage: Bacteria > Synergistota > Synergistia > Synergistales > Aminobacteriaceae > JAFUXM01. The sequence goes on along the minus strand of JAFTCP010000007.1, from coordinate 13,807 downwards.
GGAAGTAATCAGGGATGGAGTAGCTAAGCCGGTTCGTCAAGTTGCCGAGTCCGAAGGAACGATATTAAACAAGACAACGTTATTAATGGTTCTCATAACAATTTTAAGCTCTATCGGTTCAGCACTGGCAATCTCGAACTTAATCACAGCGAGCGTAATTGAACGAAGCCAGGAATTAGGATTGCTTAAGGCATTAGGAGCGTATAACTGGCAGATTGCGTTGCTCGTTCTTGTTGAAGTCATGATTACGGGATTGGCCGGAGGAGTTCTGGGATATTTTCTCGGCATAGGCTTTGCGCAGATTATCGGGCAGACGGTCTTCGGTTCGTATATCGAAATCGCACGAATGGTAATTCTTATCGTCGCTGTAATTCTGTTCTTCGTTACATTAATCGGAAGCATCCCCGCAATCCGCTACTTGATGGCTCTTAAGCCGACGGAGGTATTACATGGCAAATAACATAAGCATTTACGCCGAAGCTGTGATAAAAATCCCGGCTAAATCTTGGTCAATCATGGCAAATAACACAGGGAATTTCGACGGAGCTGTAAGATATTTTTGTGATAAAAATTCCGGCCAATTCTCAGTCTTAAGGGAGGTCAATCATGGCATCTAGACATGGCAGCAGAAGACGTATGTATATGAAGATGGTATCGAGTTCGTTAATTCGCCGGGCATCGAGATTAATTATCGCTGTTCTTGCAATCGCTATCGGAGCAACGATTTTATCAGGGCTTGTTACGATTTATTACGACATTCCGGAGCAGCTTGGGCGAGAGTTCAGGTCTTACGGTGCGAACTTGATAATTTTACCCAGAGGCGAGGCAAAAATTACCCGCGAAACTCTTAATTCCCTTCGTGATTTAATCGGCGAGAATAAAATTGTCGGAATGGCCCCGTACCGTTATCAGACTGTGAAAATCAACGAACAGCCTTATATCATCGCTGGAACTGATTTATCACAGGCCGAGAAGAACAGCCCATTTTGGTATATTGAAGGAAGCTGGGGAAACTCTCAGGAGACTTCAAGGGTAATGGTCGGTCATGAAATCGCTCAAACTCTTAATCTCAAACTCGGCGACACTTTCACCGTTCAGGGCGTTAAATACGGACAACAAGCGGAGGCATCACGTCAGGACTTAAGCGCAGAGGAGAACCAAAAACGGGACTTAGCACGTCAGAACTTCGCGAAAAAGTTAATCGTTCAAGGCATAGTTTCAACCGGAGGAGCTGAAGAGGGATTTATTTTTGCTGACGTTGACATGCTCGATGAGTTAATCGGCGACACTTTCAGGGCTGACGTAATCGAATGCAGCATTGTAGCTGATGCCGGAGAACTTACGAATTTATCAACGAAGATTGAGCGTGAAATTCCGGAGTTACAGCCTCGCGCAGTCCGGAGATTAACGCAGTCGCAAGATATAGTTTTAGGGAAGTTACAGGCTTTAGTCCTGCTCGTTACGGTTGTCGTGTTAATTATAACGATGATTTCAGTCTACACCACGATGATGGCGATGGTTGCTGAGAGACGACGGGAAATTGCGTTAAAGAAAGCGTTGGGAGCTGAGAATAAACTTGTGATGAGTGAATTGCTCGGTGAAGGTGTCTTGCTTGGATTTATCGGCGGAACTTTGGGAGTATTTCTAGGCTTCGAGTTCGCGCTTCGTGTCAGCTTGAACGTTTTCGGACGCGGCATAAACTTTCAATGGGCCTTAATCCCCGCAACAATCGCCGTATTCATCACAATTACAGTTTTAGCGTCAATAATTCCAGTCCGCAAAGTCATGGATATACATCCTGCAATAGTCCTGAAGGGAGAATAATTAATGTCAAGAAAAATTTTAGAGTTAAAGAATGTCTCGAAAATATACGGAAATTTGAAGGCCCTAGCAGATATAAACTTAAGCGTCAACGCCGGAGATTGGCTTTCGATTATGGGGCCGTCCGGCTCAGGAAAGACAACGATGATAAATATTATCGGCTGTATGGATACGCCATCAATTGGAAGTGTTATACTTGATGACATTGACATAAGCAAGGAGAACGCGGCGAGCTTAACAAGAATTAGACGAGACAAAATCGGGTTAATCTTTCAGCAGTTTCACTTGATAAGTTATCTCACGGCTGTAGAAAATGTTATGGTTGCGCAGTATTATCACAGCATGCCCGACGAACAGGAAGCTATGGAAGCATTAGAGAAAGTCGGATTAGCAGACAGGGCACGGCATTTACCAGCTCAATTATCAGGAGGAGAACAGCAAAGAGTGTGTATTGCGCGAGCGTTGATAAATTCGCCTGAAATTCTTTTAGGTGATGAGCCAACGGGAAATCTTGACGAGGAAAACGAGGGAATTGTTGTAGACATTTTCAGGAGACTTCATGACGAGGGAGTTACGATTATAATAGTTACTCATGATCCGGAAGTCGGCGACGTTGCCCAGCGTAAAATTATTCTTGAACACGGAAAAATCGTTGATGACATTGACCAGTCAGCGACGTTCGGAGAAGCCTTAAAGTTGAGGCATAATAATTAATGTATAATTTTAATCATTGACACGAGGACATACACGAAAACTTGAGGTGAAAAATTAATGTTATCCCCGCGAATTGAAGATTATCTTGAAGAATTATTTTTGCTTGAGACTACGGGCCGGAGCGTAACGGTTACGGATTTGGCCGAACGCTTGAAGATTACCAAAGGTACAGTAACGGCGACGATACAGAAACTTGTTGAACTTGAACTAGTCAGGCATGAACGCTACGGGAATTTGCACTTGACCGAAGCAGGACGACGGCAGGGAATGACGGTTTTCCACAGGCACGAGGGATTTCGAGCGTTTTTTCATGAACTGCTTGGGCTTGACCGGGATCATTCTTCGGAGATGGCGTGTTCAATGGAACATTACGTTGACAACACGACGGAAGAGAGATTGTATGCTTTGCTTGAATATTTCCGGCGTGCGAGAGCTGAACATCAGCCGTGGGTTGATGAAATTTTCTTAGCGATTGAGAAGCCGATTTTGCTTGTGCCTGTTCCGTTGACGCTGTGTGAGCCTGGTTCTGACGGAGCAATTCTGAGGATAACGGCTGATGATCCATTGCGAAAAGAACTAGTGAAGCGGGGATTTACGGCAGGAGCTGAAGTGAAATTAATTGACGTTAACGAAGAGATTTTCACGTGTAAGATTGGCCGCCGCGAGGAAAAATTGAAGCTGAATGAAGCCGCTACGATTTGGATTCAACAGCCTTCACGATAATATGATATAATGCCCCCGCTCACAACGGGGGAAGTTTTTAACCCGTCAATACCCGCTTAAATCTTTTGACTGCAAGATAGTTCATTCTGAGTTTGCGCGAGAAATTGTACGTATGATTTTCCCTGAGGTGTTCTGTTGTGTCATGAACGGCCTGAATTATATTCCTAAACATTTCCCGGCGCGTTACGGTTCTGACAGCTTGATTGTAATGTGCCTGCCAATCTGGATTTGCGCATAATCCTCGCCATGCTTTAGTTACGGCTAACAATAACTCGCTGAATTTCTCGTGAAAGTATTTATTTCGTTCGTGTTGAGTGAAAATATCAGGCAAAGCATCAATCATGTCAACAAGCTCAAAAAATTGTCTCGTTCGTCTTGCCGGTGAATAATACGCGTCAAAAATATTCTTGTCATTCTCGACTGCTGACTTTTTCCGTGCGTAATCAATCACAACTTCATCACGGAAAATTCCGCTGTTAATCTCCGCTCCAGTTCCCTTAAGCAATAAATCACGAATAATATAATTTTCCGGGTACATGTCGGAACTCGCAAAATACTTCTCACGTTCAGGAATTGCCGAAAAATTTTCACGGTTGAAGATTAAGCCGGTCGGATGATTGAAGCCTAGAAAGTTTATCATCGCGCTTATTCCTGAATAAATCTTGAAGCTACGTTTAGCGTTGTGTTTGTCGCGAACGAATGCAAAGTTTTTATCCCTCAAAAGTTCAACCAGGCTGGTGATGTTTTCTCCGTGAAGTTTGTCGCGTCCCATAACGAGATATAAATATTTGCCGCGTCCAGACTCTAAAGTTTTCAGCCAATTTTTATGAGCGCCGAGATTTTCAGCGTTCCGAATGTAGATAAAACGTTTATCGTTGATTTGCGAAAGAAGCTCCTGTGTGTCATCTTGGGAGTTATCATCACAGATTATGATTTCAAAATCCTCACTCTCAGAACTCAGCAGGTCATTGACGATTTGAAACGCGGCCTGAGAGTTATTGTATGACGGTATGCAAAACGAGATTATAGGCATGATGTTAATTCAGACTTTTCGATATTCATCTTCATTAAGATTTTTCCCATTTTCGCGCGTAACAAAAAATTTAAGGCCTCACATTAATTCAGCTTTTGCGAGTTCAAGAGCTTCATTGAGTTTATCAGGATTTTTTCCCCAGCCTTGCGCGCAAAATGAGTTCCCTCCGCCTCTGCCTTCAAGAATATTTATTGCCTTCTTGAAAGCCGGACGAACATCAACTTTTTTATTGGCTTTGTTTGTACCGAAGATGATAAATGCTCCTTCTGATGTCTCACATGCCAATAATACGATTGCGTCGTGATTACTCTCCGTTATGAGCTTGAATAAATGTTTAGCTTCGTCCTGATTTGAATTGCTCATGACGTGAACGATAACTTTTTCGCCAGAAGCAAGCAAACTCTCAGCAATCGGCTTCAAGAAACGTTCAATAGTCTTCTCATTCTCAACTTTGAGCGCGTGAATTTGGGATTTCAGCGATAAAATTTTCTCGTTAATTCCGTCGTAACCGCAGACTAATTCACTTTCAGCCTTCCGAACTTCCTCATGAACTGAAGCAAGCCACCTATAAGCCGCTCTTCCGCACCTCATGTAAATTCTAGATCCGCCCTTGTGATTTTCGACCGACGTAACTTTTACTAACCCGACTTCTCCTGTTGATTTCACGTGAAGTCCGCAGCAAGGAACGTAATCAACTCCCTCAACTTTGACAATTCTAATCGGAGTTTCTGCGTTTTCCGGCGGAAGTTTTCTCGCGTTAGCTTTGACTTCTTCCATGTCTGGATAAATGACTTCGACGGGAATATTTTTATAGATTGCCTCGTTAGCTAATGCTTCAGCCTCTAAAATTTTATTCATGTCCGCAGGAATATCTGTATCAATCGAGACGTTATCGCCCTCAATTCTCATTCTCGCCGTGTGAATGTCATGAAGTGAGTAAATACATCCCGCAAAAAGGTGTTCGCCTAAATGCTGTTGCATAAACTCAAAGCGTCTATCCCAGTTCAGGACGCAATGAACTCGTTTATTCTCAACCGGAGCACTCAAAACGTGAATAATCTCATCGCCGCTTTCGTGGACATCAATAACTTCAACGTCGTCAATAAATCCTAAGTCGCAAGGTTGACCGCCGCCGCTCGGATAAAAAATTGTCTGGTCAAGAATGATATTATATTTCCCGTCGTGTTCAGTCTGAGAGATAACTTCAGCGTCAATCTCACGTAAATATAAATCGTCGTAATAAGTTTTATGTGTCAAGAAATTTCACCTCAAAGCATTATGTCTAGAAGATAACTTCAACGTCAAGCCCTCACCATCGTAATAAGTCTTGTATTTCAGGAAAATTCACCTCATAACATTCTGTTCGAGAAATAACTTCAGCGTTAAATCGTCTTATGTGTATTGTCCGTCAGCTTTTCAGCATCAAGCCCTCAGGTCAAGAAATTTTTCACATAATCACCAGTCATAGCAAGTTGCACGTATCTCACTGAAAGAATTTCCTGCTTGAATTATAATACATATATTAATAAGTAAAGGAGAATATTAATAATTTGAGCAGAGTTTATAATTTCAGCGCAGGCCCGGCGGTCTTGCCTGAAGAAGTCTTAATCACAGCACGCGACGAATTATTAGAATATGGAACTTCCGGAATGTCAGTAATGGAAATGAGCCATCGTTCAAAGGATTTCGAGAATATTCTTGACGAGGCCGAGAGAAATTTACGCGTCTTAATGAACATTCCTGATAATTACAAAGTTTTATTTCTTCAGGGCGGAGGATGTACGCAGTTTGCGATGATACCGATGAACCTGATGCGTAATAAAGTTGCTGATTATATCGTTACAGGCCAATGGTCGAAAAAAGCCGCTCAAGAAGCAAAAATTTACGGAGAAGTTCACACGGTCGCGACTTCAGCCGATAAAAATTTTTCGTATATTCCGGATTTGTCAGACTTGAATATTTCAGAGAACGCCGATTACGTTTACATTTGCCAGAATGAGACAGTTCACGGCACGACAATTAGAACTCTTCCGAACACGAAAGGAAAAGTTTTAGTTGCTGATATTTCCTCAATGTTCCTGAGTGAACCCGTTGACGTGAGCAAATACGGGATAATCTGGGGCGGAGTTCAGAAGAACGTCGGACCTGCGGGAGTTACGATTGTGATTATTCGCGACGATTTAATTTACGATGAAGTCCTCCCGTTTACACCGACTATGTTAAAGTATAAGACACATGCTGATAACAAATCGCTGTACAACACGCCTCCTTGCTACAACATTTACATTTGCGGCTTAGTCTTCAAGTGGCTGTTGAAGCTCGGCGGAACCGAAGCGATGCATAAAATCAATCAGGCTAAAGCAAAAGTTTTGTATGATTATCTTGACGGCTCAAAGATTTTTCATGGGACAGTCGAGAAAAAAGACAGGTCATTAATGAACGTTCCATTTGTAACGGGAAGCAAGGAACTTGACGCGGAATTTGTTGCTGGAGCTGAGAAAGCCGGATTACGAAACATTAAGGGGCATCGTTCAGTCGGAGGCATGAGAGCTTCACTTTATAACGCAATGCCGATTGAAGGGGTTAATGCGCTGGTGAACTTCATGGCAGATTTCGAGAAGGAGCACGTGAAATGATTATGCTCGCGACAAAAATTTTCAGAATTGCTGACATGGGACGTGTGAATTTCATGATAGATTTTGAGAGGCGGGATTAAATGTTAGCACCGAAAGAACGTAAAATTTTCTGTCTGAATAACATTGCTAAAATTGGCCTGAATAAATTCCGAACAGGTTACACAATCACTGAGAATATCAACGAGGCCGCAGGAATTCTTGTTCGTTCGGCTGACATGAAGGATGTAAATTTTCCCGAAGGTCTGAGAGCTATAGCGAGAGCGGGAGCGGGAGTTAATAACATTCCAATTGATAGATGCTCGGAAAATGGAATTGTCGTATTCAACACGCCCGGAGCAAACGCAAATAGTGTGAAAGAGCTTGTACTTGCGGGATTATTATTAGCTTCACGGGACATTTTCGGCGGCATTAACTGGGTAAAAACGAACTCGGCCAATTCTGACATTACGAAACTTGCTGAAAAAGCCAAGAAAAATTTTGCGGGTCATGAAATTTCAGGCAAGACACTCGGCGTTATAGGCTTGGGAGCAATCGGCGTTCGTGTTGCAAATGCGGCTGTTTCACTCGGAATGAATGTACTCGGCTATGACCCGTATCTGTCGTTAAAATCCGCGTGGATGTTAAGCCCGATGATTAAGCACGCTGACACTCCCGAAGAAGTTTACGCAGTGAGCGACTTCATCACAATTCATGTTCCAGCGATGGACTCGACAAGGCACATGATAAATTCTGAAACAATCGCCAAAATGAAACACGGCGTAAAAATTCTCAACTTTGCGCGAGATTTACTCGTCGACGAGGAGGCTTTGACTGAAGCGTTGAAGTCCGGCCAAGTCGCAAAATACATCTCGGATTTTCCCAATAAGATCAGCGCTAACCTTCCGAACGCGATAATTCTTCCACATTTGGGAGCATCAACCGAAGAAGCCGAAGAAAATTGTGCGATTATGGCGGCTGAACAATTGCAGGATTATCTTGACAACGGGAATATCATTAACTCCGTGAATTTCCCGGAGACCAACGCGGGAGTTTGTGGAGCTGAAGCGAGAGTTGCGATTTTGCATCGTAACATTCCGAACATGCTTTCGCAGATTACATCATTTTTCGGCAGCAACAATCTCAACATTGAAAACTTGCTGAACAAAGCGCGAGGCTCATACGCTTATACGCTGCTTGATATTTCTCACAAGATGCCTGACGACACAACCGAAAGGCTTAGAGAGATTGACGGAGTATTGCGAGTTCGACGAGTTAAAGAAAGAAGCCAAAGCTGGTAAAAAAATTCCCCCTGTTCACAAGGAGCAAGGGGATTTATTAATTTCTTAACGAATACGTGAAGCAAAGTTCATAGCGTTGAAAGAGTTCATTCCGTTCATGCCATTTATACCGCCGGGCATTCCTTGAGGAGGCTGGGGCATTGCGTCGCTGATACCTTCGGGCTTCTCCGGTGGCTCTTCTCCCTCTGGGATATCCGGTAAATCGTCTCCGAAATTATTTGCGTCCCTGCTGATAAAATTACGTCCATGTTGCTTAATATGTCGGAGATTATGCACTGAACTTTAGAACAATTCAAAAATTTTTTACGCACAACACTTCTTGATGACTTCTGCGGCTTTCGCTAATAAATCATCAGGAATATTCAACGCCGGAAGCAGTCTCACTCGGTCTTTCGCCGTCAAGCATAAAACTCCTTCAGCAATGCACGCGTTCACGACATCTTTAGCAGGGTTCGTCGTCTTAAGGCCCATCATTAAGCCCATTCCAGTAACAGCTTCAATCCCTGCCGCTCCCGTGAAACTCTTAAACAAAAATTCACTCTTCTTACGAACGCCAGCAAGCAAATCTTCATCAATCCTCGCAAGAATGCTAACTCCTCCAGCGCAGGCTACAGGATTTCCGCCGAACGTTGAGCCGTGATCTCCAGGCTTCAGCGTATCTTTCACTTTTTCGCCGAGCAACGTTGCTCCCAACGGAAGACCTCCGGCCAATCCCTTAGCTGTCGAGACTATATCAGGCTGAATGTCATAGTTCATGTAGCTGTAAAGCCGTCCGCTTCTGCCGTTTCCTGTCTGGACTTCATCGACGATTAAAACAATATTATTCTCGCGCGCGAACTCAGCAATCCCCTTCACGTATTCTTGACTTAGCGCGACAACTCCGCCTTCCCCTTGAACGCATTCAATCATGATTGCCGCAGTCTTGTGAGCATCCGCCAAAACCTTGATATAATTCAAGTCTTCCGGCTCAGCATGAACAAATCCGGGCGTTAAGGGCCTGAATAACTCGTGATAATGATCTTGGCCGGTCGCTGAAAGCATAGTTATTGTGCGTCCGTGAAAGCTATTCTTGAGAGTTATGATTGTGCTGAAGTCCGGGCCTTTGGTGTCGGCGGCATATTTTCTCGCTGTCTTTACGGCGCATTCATTAGCTTCTGCTCCGGAATTCGAGAAAAATACTTTGCTCATTCCCGTACGTTCACATAACATGTGAGCTAATTTCGCGCAAGGCTCGGTGTAAAATAAATTCGACATGTGCTGAATTTTCGCGGCCTGTTCGCAGATTGCTTTATACCAGACATCATCACATGCTCCGAATGAATTTACAGCGATGCCCGAAGTCATATCAATATAATCTTTCCCGTCAATATCCGTAACTAGTGAGCCTTTACCCGCCGTAATCGTAACAGGAAAACGGTTATATGTCTCCGCAACGTATTCTCTATCTTCTAATTGAACGTTCATGAAAAATTTTTCTGCAACACTTATTGAAGCGGCAGATTAGACCTCCTTAAAATTTTGTTATTCTGATAAATTATTACACACTTTTTATGCGGATTTCTTTATCAAGTTATTGTCGCCACCAGCAAATATTACGTCTACACGCTGAATTTATGCCAAAAACATTGTGCCAGCGCCTTCATCCGTGAGAAGCTCAATCAATATCGAATGAGGAACTCGACCGTCCATAATTATAACTTTGTTTACGCCCTCACGAATAGCCTTTATGCAGCAATCTGCTTTCGGTATCATTCCGCCGGAGATTACACCAGACTTCTTTAACTCTTCGGCCTCTTCAATCGTAATCTCAGGAATGAGTGTAGCCGGATCCTTAGGGTCGCGCAAAATTCCGGCTATGTCCGTCATCATGATTAGGCGTTCGGCGTGTAAAGCTCCTGCAATATATGCCGCCGCAGTGTCGCCGTTGATGTTGAAGATTTCGCCGTTTTCCCCGCATGCTATAGTCGAGATTACGGGGATGTAATTTTTCGCTAGTAAATCATAAACACTTTCAGGGTTAATCTTCGTGATTTCACCGACAAATCCAAGTTTCTCATTCTTGAACACGGCTTCGATTAATTTATCGTCAATTCCTGAGAGGCCGATTGCACGCCCGCCCTTAGTTCCGAGCAAACTTACGAGGGATTTATTAACTTTACCGGCCAAAACCATTTGCACAATGTCAACCGTCTCTTTGTCCGTAACTCTGAGGCCGTCAATAAATTCCGGTTTCTTTCCGAGCCTGTCCATCAACGAATTAATCTCCGGACCGCCGCCGTGAACCAGCACGACATTTACGCCGACAAGTCTTAACAAAACTATATCTTCCATGACTTGCTGCTTTAATATTTCGCTGGTCATGGCATTTCCGCCGTATTTGATGACTACGATTTTTCCCGTGTATTTGCGAATGTAGGGCAGAGCCTGTACAAGAATTTCTGCGCGTTCAGTTGGTTTCATGTTAATCATCTCCATTTATATTTTTTCATAATCACGAAATTTTTACACAACTAAAGCAAAATGTTCATGATTGCTTCGTGTGAAGTCCTTACATCAAGGCTGAGTAATGCTCGTGAAGTTGACATGTCTATTTTCATACGTTCAGGCCAATTTTCTCATCGACACCGAGCAAAATTACTTCGCTTGAGATTGCCTCGTTTATTTCCCGACATTTTCTCATCAACGCTGAACAAAAATATTCACGTTTGCTTCTTCTGAGGCTATCTTTCCAGCAAGATATTTTACTTCGCTTAAAGTTGTCCGACGTTAAGCCCCGTTTTTTCATCGACACCGAGCAAGATATTCATGTTCTGGATTGCCGCGCCCGATGCTCCCTTACCGAGATTATCAAAGCGTGAGACGAGTAAGATTCTCTCATCATTGCCGTAAACGCTGACTTCCAAGTCATCACGTCCCGCGAAAGCTCCAGCTGAGATAAAGCCTTTTTCGTCAAAGTCGTCATTCTCCGTGAAATAAATCAACCCGTCGTGATAATAATTCCTGTAGCATTCCTTCAAGTCCGTAATTTTCCCATTGAGCTGGTCAGCATGAAGCGTAATCGTAACTTCCATTCCAGCGTAATAATCCGCGACGATTGGGCAAAAAACGGGGGATTTTTTCAGTCCGCAGACTTTCACCATTTCGGGCAAATGTTTATGAGCTTGGGAAATTCCGTATTGTCTGGGAGCGTCAAGAAGGGGATTGCGTGAAGCGTCCTCGTATTGAGCAATCATCTTTTTCCCGCCGCCTGAATACCCCGTTAATGAGAAACACGAAAGTTCAGCGTCAGGATTTAGCAAGCCATTCTGAACTAACGGAGCAACCAGAACAATAAAACCTGTAGCATGACAGCCGGGATTAGCAACACGCTTTGAAAGTTTAATTTTCTCGCGCCGGCCGTCAAGCTCAGGAAGTCCGTAAATCCATTCGTCATTAACTCTGTGAGCTGTCGAAGTGTCAATTATCGCCGTATTCGGATTGTCGACGAGTGAAACGGATTCTTTCGCGGCATCATCAGGCAGACAAAGGAACGCTATATCAGCCTCATTCAGTGCATCTTTGCGGGCGTTAATATCCTTGCGCGTCTCTTCGGTGAGCGTGAGAAGCTGAATATCTTTGCGCGATGAAAGCCTCTCGTAAATCTTCAGGCCGGTTGTCCCAGCGTAACCGTCAATAAAAACTTTTTTCATGATAGTAAATATTCTCCGTAAAATTTTATTGCCGCGTATTATAAATATATTTATTTTTCACGTCAAACACTAAACAAAAGTTCACTTTATTAACGCGCAAAAAAAATTCCCTCTCACCATGAAAGCGAGAAGGAATGAATTTTTACCAGGCAATAACCGCGGCCGCAAGCCCCCAACACTCACGGGTAGCAGTCTCACCACAGCCAACAAACACACAATCTCCGCCAGCAATCGCTTTAAGTTCATCTTCTGAGAGTTCGCCCTCTTCCTGCTTGAAGTCGTCCTCAGTGAGAGTAAGTCCCTTCTTCGCCGCAAACTCAATGAATGCTTTCTCGTCCTTAGCTTTGCCGTCCTTCACGAGTGCTTCAAGCTCAGACTTCAAAGCCTCGTCCTTCGATACTGCCTCCAGAAATTTTTTCATATTCTCTGTCATGATAATTAATACCTCCTATAATGAATTTACGCCATAACACTTTGCATCAGGTTTAGCGCGTTTTACAGCGTCAATAATCTTCTTCGGCCATTCGCCGCGTAACAACTCGCACAACGACGGGGATTTTCCCATGTAATTATTCGGGTCAGCACTCAAGGCATCAGCTCGACAGCCTCCTCCGCAATGTTTAGCATACTCGCAAGTCCGGCATTCATCGTTGGCAGCAAAAAATTCTTTCACTCGCCTGTTGACAAGCTCAAACCAGAACGATTTATTTATGGCATCAATCAACTTATTCTCCGTGAGCAGCGGCATTTTGTCCTGAATTGGAGTTCCAGCCATAGGCATACACGGCATTAATCGGCCTTCTGGTGAAATATAAAGCATAACTCTTGCACAGCCGCAAACACATCCTTCCGGGCTAATCTCTTCTTCGCGATAATTAGGAATTCTGAACTCGTCAGGTCTGGCCGGTGAAGCAGAGAAGAAATTTCCCATCTGTAAAGAGAGCGGCATCCCGTCGGCGTAATAATCAGGAATGTAATCAAGATATGTTTGAAACGCTTCTTTTATGCTCAAAGTGTTATTCTCTTTATTTTTTTCCCAGTCTCCGGCTTCCATTACAGCAGAAACTTTCAAGGCTCTAACTCCAAGTGAAGCCAAATGTTTAACGCTCGCCCTGAGTGTATGCATATTAAGACGATGAAGACACATCTCCGCACCGGTCGGAAAGCCCATATCACGGCACAAAGAAAATGCCCGGTTCACTGCGTCTTCAGCTCCCGGAATTCCTCGTAACCAGTCATGACAGCCAACTCCGTCAAAGCTCATGTTAAATTCCGGATGAATGCCTCGTTTATCAAGCTCACGCAATAAATTCTCGTTCACAAGATAACCATTTGAATAAATCTGCGAAATTTTTAGCTCGTTTTCAAGCAATGCATCAACAATTTCGAGAAAGTCCGGACGAACTAAAGGCTCCCCGCCGGTCAATGAGACTACGTTAATTCCGCACTCTCTAATCTGAGGAATGATACGCATAATCTCATCATGACTAAGTTCACCGTATTTCGCATCAGGTGCCGACAAATAACAATGCTTGCATTTATAATTACAGCGTCCTGTGATTGACCAGTGAACAAGCCGAGCGTAACGAACCGGATAATATTTATACTTTTGCTTATCGCTTATGCTCTGGCCGGGATTACACGCTTCGATTATGCCTTTTTCCTCGAACTCATGAATAATTTTTCTGGCCTCATCGCTTATTAATGGGAGTGAAATATCAATATTCCCGTTGCATAAATTCAAGGCGTTAAAATGTTTGCTGTCGACGAAATACGCATATCCGGTATCATCATCAACGACGGCATAAGGTAATTTTTCCCAGCCGCGAAGTATAATTTTATCCTTGAGCCTGTAATAATTTGCCATAAATAAAGTTTCCTCCTGAAAAAATTTCACTCTCACGTTAGCAAGAG
>JAFTCP010000119.1 GCA_017454625.1 Synergistaceae bacterium | reverse complement strand
GAAGCAGGAGGATTAGACGGAGTTCTTAAGGGGCTTGCGATTATCAAACGTTACAGGCCCGACGACGAAGAGAGAATTAATGCTTTGTGCGCTGAGATATTAGGCATATTAGAGAATACAGACTTTGAGAAATGCACGAGACCTGACATAATCACAGGAGTTGCAGGAGTTGTTGATACTTTATGCAGGTTCGATGAGTACAGAGCTTACACGAAGATTATACGTTCGGCGGCTGACAGTATTTTAGCTATGAAGACGTTTGAATATCATGATGCCGTCTTATGGAAGACGTTAACCGAAACTCCGAGATTGATAAACGGCGGCGGGCATGGTCAGACGGGAATAGCTGAGGCACTTTTTGCGGCGGCTGAAGTTCTGAATGACGATAAATATATTTCGGCGGCTAAAGAAGCTCTTGACTACGAGATTAAAAGCTATCAGCAATATTCAGCAAAATTCGGAACATGGCCGGATATGCGAGATTTTCCTCCGAAGAGTTACATGCACGGCTATTGTCATGGTGCTCCGGGAATTGGGATTATGGCTAATCACATTGGCAAAAATGGCGGAGAAGCGGCAGAGACACTCAGAAAATTTGCGCGTGAAAGCATCGACAAGCTCCCGTTGAATATTCCGGATCATTTGTGCTGTGCTAATTCCGCGATCGTTGAATATTATCTTTCGACAGGAGATTATAATTCAGCCGGTGAAGTTCTTTCTGCGATGTACGAACGAAGACAAAACGAAGGCACATACAGATACTATTCATATCACACGAATAACGGAGTAACGGCTTCACTTTTCTACGGGTTGTGCGGAATAGGCTATGAGATGCTGCGTTACGCTTTCCCGGATAAAATAATTTCAGTGTTGTAATTCATGTATTATAAATATTTCGGACAAGGGCTTATGCGGACTTGTTTTTCCCAACAAGATATATTTACGAGGTTAAAATCGTGCATGATAAACTTTCCGATAAGTCTAGTAGGTCTGATTTCGGAATTGTTTTAGCCAGATAATTGCGAGGTTAAATTCAATGTATCGTAAATTTTCCGATAAGCCTAATAGGCCTGATTTTGGAATTGTTTTCCCAGATAAGATAATTAATTGCGAGGTTAAAATTAATGTATTATAAACTTTCAGATAAAGCCAGTATTAGAAATTGGCCTGATTTCGGTTATGCATGTTTCGAGAAGGGCGCGCGTCATCCGTTCCCTTTGACACCGAAGGAAGCCGAGATTATGCTTCGTTGCGACGGTGAACATGACATAGAGACGAACGATATTGTTATGTCGCTAATTCTCAGAAACTTAATAATTCCCTGTGAAAAAGGCGAGCATTCTTCGGAGTGGTCATCGCTGAAAAAATATGACAATCGGTTTTTCCCCATGATGAACTTGATGATAACGGGAAAATGCAACTTCAATTGTCTTCACTGCTTCAACGCGGCCGACAACTCAGCACTCATGACTGAACTCAGCTTTGAGGAAATTTGCGATCTTCTCGCTCAGGCTCAGAATTGCGGGATAAATTCACTTCAGATTACGGGCGGAGAACCGATGTTACACAAACACTTTCTTGATATTATGCGGGAAATTTACAAACGAGATATGACGGTCTCCACGCTTACGACGAACGGATATTTTATCACGCAAAAAATTCTTGACGAGTTAAAGGCTATGGGCTGTCGTTCTGAGATGAGAATTTCTTTTGACGGTATTGGGTTTCATGACTGGATGAGAAATTTCAAGGGAGCTGAGCAAAAAACTCTCGACGCTATAAAACTCTGCATTGACAACGGATTTTCCGTGTTCATAAATACTCAGGTTCACCGCCGAAATCTTCACACGATTTTCAAGACGGCTCAAATGTTGAACGATATGGGCGTAAGAATTATGCGGATCATCAGGACTACGGAAGTTGCAAGATGGGTTATGAACGCTCCTAATGCAAGTCTCAGCCTCGAAGAATATTACGAGAACATGTTAAACTTTGCGAAAGAATACATCAACAGCGGCATGAACATGGAAATAGCTGTTTGGCAGTATCTCTATTTATCGCCTAAGACACGCAGCTTTGCTATCGTTCCTGTGAAATGTCCAAACGGGACGTATGATGATAATCATTTTAGCTGTCGTTCGACTAATTACATGATTGCTGTAACTTCAGCCGGTGAGGTCGTGCCGTGTAATCAAGGTTCAGGAACTTTCATGAAATACGGAATTAGCTTCGGCAATATTCACAATACCCCTCTTAAGGAAATATTAACCAGCGGCAAATTCATAGACACGGCGAAAATGACAGTCGGGAATATTCGCAACAACAGCCCTAAATGCGGCAAATGTCAATACTTCAAGTCTTGCGGCGGAGGATGTATGATCCTTCGTATATTGCTCGCAGGACACGGAAGGGACTTCACGCATGAGGACATCACAAAATGCCATTTCTTTAATAACGGCTGGTATCAAAAAGTTACACAAGCTCTAGCTGACTATAAAAATTTGACAGAAATTGCCATATAAATTTAGATCTGACGAGAATGCCACTTCCTTAATAACAGAAAGTAACATAATAAACCAAAAAGACAGGCCCCGAAACTTCGAGACCTGCCGAAATTTTTAACGCTTATTCTTCGTCCATACCGTCCTGGTAGAACTCACCGAATAATTCCTTGAGTGAAGGCATATCCTCAGGGATTGGACGCGCTACCCAAGTCGTGTTCATGTAGTGCTTCAACGTGATATTCTCGCTGACGATGTTACCGCCCCAAGTTCCGCAGCCCATTGAGTTCGTCGGAGGCATTCCGTTTGTCGCG
>JAFTCP010000118.1 GCA_017454625.1 Synergistaceae bacterium | reverse complement strand
TTCAGGAGGTATTTTGTTCCATGAAGAAAGTTTTATTGTTAGCTTTCACGTTACTTCTCGTTGTCAGTCTTTGCGGAGTTTCATCTGCAGAGGGCAAAAAGTTCGGCGCAACCTACATGACCATGAATAACCCGTTTTTCGGCGCAATGAACGAGGCCATCAAGAAAGCTGTTGAAGCTAACGGCGATACGTTAATCACACTTGACCCCGCACTTGACCAGGTAAAGCAGATTAGCCAAATCGAAGACATGATCGCTCAGGGTGTCGTCGCAATCTTCCTTAATCCCGTAGACTGGCAGGGTGTCGCTCCCGCGCTTTTAGCGTGTCAGGAAGCCGGAGTTCCGATTATCAATGTTGACGCTCCTGTTTACGATGAAGAGTATGTTGCTTGCATCGTTGCGTCAGATAACCTTTCAGCCGGATTAATCTGCGGTGAAGACATGCTGAAGAGAGTTAAGGGCGGAAAAGTCGTAATCCTTGAACATCCGACAGCGAAGAGCGCCGTTGACAGAATTTTGAACTTCGACAAGATCGTTAATGAGCATCCGGAGTTCACGATTGCCGCACGTCAGAGCTCAGAAGGTCAGCTTGAAATCGCAATGCCCGTAATGGAGAATATCATTCAGGCCAATCCTGACATTACCGCCGTTATGTGCTTGAACGACCCGACAGCACTCGGAGCAATCGCGGCCCTCAGAGCGGCAGACGCAATCAAAGGTGTTCTTGTTTACGGAGTTGATGGCTCACCTGACGCAAAGAAGATGATTAAAGAAGGCTTCATGACCGGAACAGCCGCACAGTCGCCGATTAATATCGGAGTTATCGCTACGGAAATGGCGTATAAAATTCTTAACGGCGAAAAAGTCGAGAAGCATGTACCCGTTGCAGTTCAGTTAATCACGGCTGAGAATGTCGACGAGTTCGGCGTAGACGGCTGGCAGTAGAAATTTTTGTGTCCCCTTGTCTCAATTAGGCAGGGGGATTTATTTTTTTATTAGAGGGATTGATTAATGAAGAAATTATTCATAATTTTATTGAGCCTTCTAAGTACCTTTGCGCTAACATGCTCGGCATTTGGAGACGGTGAAAATTTCTCGTCAACAACAGCCGGGACAAACGCGCTCGCTGTAACAGACGGTTCAACAGCCTCATACACGAACATAACCGTAACGAAAACTGGCGACGCTTCAGGAGCCAGCGAAAATTACGACTGGTACGGAACAAACGCGGGCATTCTCGCGAGCGGAGGCTCAAAGCTGACAATTTCCGGCTCATCAACAAACATAACGACTAACGCAATCGGAGGAAACGCGGTATTTTCTTACGGCGGAGGTTCAGGCGACGGAACGACCGTAACAATTTCAGACGCGACGATCACAACAACTTCAAGAAATTCCGGCGGCATCATGACAACCGGCGGCGGCATAATGAACGCCAGCAACTTAACAATCACGACTTCAGGCGGTTCATCGGCGGCTATTCGTTCGGACAAAGGCGGCGGAACTGTTACAGTCAACGGCGGAACTTACACGACCTCAGGGCAAGGCTCGCCAGCAATTTACTCAACGGCGGCAATAACCGGCTCATACGTTACATTAAAGTCAAATATCGCTCAAGTTGTCGTGATCGAAGGCGGAAACTCCGTAACTCTCACGAACTCGACGCTTACGGCCAATCACAACACGAAGAACGGCCAGGATTCGACGTATCAGGCAATATTAATTTATCAATCGATGTCAGGCGACGCTTCCGATGGAAATTCATCATTTACGATGACCGGCGGAAGCCTGGCAAATGCTAACGGGGATATTTTCTGCATAACCAACACGACCTGTACGATAACCCTTAACGGAGCATCAATCACGAACAATGACAGCTCAGGGAATTTCTTGCGTGCTGAGGCTCAAAACTGGGGAAACTCGGGGAAAAACGGCGGAAAAGTTACGCTCAACGCCTCAGGCCAGAAGATTACGGGAAATATCATAGTTGACAGCATTTCTTCGTTGGCTATGACTTTATCGAACAGTTCAAGTTTCAACGGAGCTATTAACACATCAGGCCAGACAGGTACGGTTTCAGTTACACTTGACAGTTCATCAAGCTGGAAGCTCACAGCAAATTCATATGTCAGCTCGTTCACGAAAAATTCAGGAAAACTTTACGCTAACGGCTATACTCTTTACGTCAACGGCACAGCTTATACTGACACCGACGATGACGACAGCACAGCACCGGCGATTACGACAACGAGCCTTGCGAACGGAACAGTTAATACGGCTTACAGCGAAACTCTTTCAGCGACAGGCACAACCCCAATCACCTGGACGCTTTCGGGAGATTTGCCAGACGGTTTGACGCTCTCGAGCGCGGGCGTAATCTCAGGAATTCCGACGACATCAGGAGATTATGAATTTGGCGTGATTGCGACGAACACAGCAGGAAGCGATGACGTTAAACTTTCAATTAAGATTGATGATGCTCCGACCGCCCCGGCGATTACGACAACGGAACTTGCTGACGGAAAACTCGGTACAGCTTACAGCGCGGCTCTCACAGCGACAGGAACGACACCAATAACTTGGAGCCTTCAAAGCGGAGATTTTCCCGGCGGCTTAACTCTTTACAGCTCAGGTACAATCTCAGGAACTCCGACAGCGGCAGGCGATTTTACTTTTTCGGTTATTGCCCTGAACTCAGCCGGTCAAGATGAGGCAACATTCACAATAAAAATTGAGGATGATAAAAGCGTTACAGCACCGACGATTACAACTACGAGTCTCGAAAACGGAACCGTCAACAAAGATTACAGCGCGACGCTTGAAGCAGCTGGCAGTGAAACAATGGTTTGGAGCCTAGCGAGCGGATCCCTTCCGAACGGATTACAGCTTTATTCTTCTGGTGCAATCTCGGGAACTCCAACGAAAGCAGGAGATTTCACGTTCAGCGTTAACGCGACGAACTCGGGCGGAAATGACACGAAGGAGCTTACGATTAAAATTTTATCTTCAGGCTCAAACGTTAAGCCCGTAGTTATAAAGTCAACCAGCTTGAAGAGCGGAACAGTAAGCAAGAGCTATAACACCACGATAAAAGCATCAGGAAGCGGAACAATTACTTGGGAAGCTGAAGGCCTGCCGCCTGGTTTAAGCCTCACCTCAAGTTCAGGAAGAATTAAGGGAAAACCTGAGGAAGCCGGAAATTATTCGGTGAAATTTACTGCCTCAAACGGGACAAGTTCAGATGATGTTACTTTAACGATTTCAATAATTGACATCAAGCCCAAAATTAAAGGAACCTTGAAAACTGGATATATCAGCTTCCCTTACTCGGCAACTTTCAAGACATCGGCAGGAACCGGCAATATTAATTGGAACATTGACGCGAAATTACCGGCAGGACTTGAGTTTGATACAGATACCGGGACAATTAGTGGAACTCCAGAAGAAGCCTTCAATAAAATTATAAAGGTAACAGCGACGAATACAGCAGGAACAGCGTCAAAGAAATTCAGGCTCAAGGTTAAGGGAATGAAGCCGTCGATTGCCGCCAAAACTCTTAAGTCCGGGAACGTCGGCGAAGAATATTATGATACGCTTTACGCAACTGGAACCGGCACAGTCAATGTAACTGTGAAAAATCTTCCTGAAGGCTTGACTTATTCCGACGGAGAAATTTCGGGAACCCCTGATGTCAGCGGAACTTTCAGGGTAAAAGTTACGGCAAAAAATACTTACGGCTCGGCCAGCAGGAACATGAAACTTGTAATCACAGAAGCCCCGACGATTACGACATCAACGGTTTATGATGCTAAAGTCGGCAGAAAATACTCATTCACACTCAGCGCGGAAGGATCAAATCCAATCAAATGGTTCTTGGCGGGAGGAACTCTTCCTCAAGGATTGAGCTTTAGCTCTAAGGGAGTTCTCAGCGGAAGGCCGAAAACCGACGGAACTTACAGCTTTACAATCGGAGCATATAATTCTGTCGGAACAGTTACGAAGGATTTTGAGATTGAAGTCGAGAAGAAAAAATCAGATGACGACGACGATGACGACGGCAATAATGATAAATCATCGCCCGAAGAGTTTACGCTGACTTTGAACGATGAAAATATCTTTGACGACTTCGACAGCAGGCTTGAGATAATTGATTATGAAGTTGTCGCGGAGCTTGGTGAAGTAAGCGTTGACGTTGCAGGAATGTATGAATTTGAGTTTATCCTCAATGATGACGTTCCTGAAGGAGCAAAATTAATCTGGCTTGCGAACTCTTCAAAGCCTTCGGAAGATGACGAGATTGCGGAGTTTTACGACTTTGACGGCGCGGAAATTGATGCTGTCCCCGAAGAAAGGTTAATAACGGTCTCAGCATGGCTTAACAGCGGCGTAATTTACCGGCCTGCTCTGGCTGTTAAGAGAAAATAAGAGAGGTGAAAATTTTTAATGGCAGAAGAAGTATTATTGCAAATGAAACACATTCACAAGAAATTTCCCGGCGTTTATGCTCTGAAGGACGTAAATTTTGAGCTGAGGGCTGGGGAAGTTCACGCGCTTTTAGGTGAGAACGGCGCGGGAAAATCAACGCTCATTAAGTGTCTCGCTGGGATTTACATTCCTGAAGAAGGAGAAGTTATCGTCAAGGGAAAATCTCACATCATGAAGAGCGTCGCCGATTCTCAGGCTCACGGTATCAGCGTCATTCATCAGGAGTTATGCTTAGTCCCTTATCTCTCAATCGCTGAGAATATGTTCTTAGGACGCGAGAGAAACATAGCGGGCATCATCAAGCGGGGCCAGGAGAACGAGGAAGCCAAAAAGTTACTCCAAAGGTTAGGGCTTGACTTTGACCCGAACACGCTGATTAAGGACTTGAGCATTGCACAACAGCAGATGGTCGAGATTGCGAAGGCTTTATCCGTAAAGGCTGATATTCTCGTCATGGACGAACCGACAGCATCACTCACGGATAAAGAAACAGAAGTATTATTCGAGACAATGAGACAGCTCAAAGCTCAGGGCATTGGAATAATCTACATTTCTCATAGAATGAGCGAGCTTTTTGCGATTACTGACAGAGTTACGATTATGCGCGACGGTCAATATGTCGGAACTGTCAACACACGCGAAACCACGAATGACCAGTTAATAGCTATGATGGTCGGACGAGAATTGACGCAGTTATACTTCAAAGACGAAGTTAAGCCCGGAAAAGTCGTAGTTGAGGTGAAAGATTTAGTTTCTCCTCCTTTTGTGAACGGCGTATCCTTCTCAGTTCGTGAGGGTGAAATCGTCGGAATGTCGGGCCTTGTTGGTGCTGGACGAAGCGAGACTTCACACTGCATCTTCGGAATTGACAACAAATATACCGGCCAAATCTTAATCGACGGCAAGCCTGTTCATATTCGCTCAGTCAGAGACGCAATGAACAATGGGATTGCTTTAGTCCCGGAAAACCGTAAAGAAGAAGGCTTAGTGTTGATTAACTCGGTCGGATATAACCTGACACTGACGGTTTTACACGAAATCTTCAGGGGCCGCCCGCTTGGAAATAACAAGATGGAAAAAGAAGCGATTACGCATTACATCAAGGAACTCGAAATCAAAACGCCTTCATCTGAACAGTTAGCCGAGAATTTATCCGGAGGAAACCAGCAGAAAATAGTAATAGCTAAGTGGCTCGCGACGAAACCGAAATTATTAATCCTCGATGAACCTACACGAGGCGTTGACGTTGGAGCTAGGGCAGAAATTTACGCTTTCATGAACGAACTCGCTAAACAGGGTGTAGCAATCTTGATGATAAGTTCGGACTTGCCGGAAGTCATCAACATGTCGGACAGGGTTTTAGTCATGCACGAGGGAAGAATTACGGCCAATCTCGGAAAAAATGAGTTGAGCCAGGAGTTAATTATGAGATATGCAACAGGAGGAGGAAATTCTACAAATGCCGCTTGAAAATAACATCAAAGCTCAGAATGGATTTGTGCGCTACTTCAAGGAAAATATGGGAACATTAATCGGTCTGCTCGTGATGTGCGTGATACTTTCTTTCACGACTGACGGAGTATTTTACTCACAGCGAAACTTGATTAACGTTCTGCGTCAGGTTTCATCAAATGCGTGTTTAGCTTTCGGAATGACTTTTGCGATTATCACGGGCGGAATTGACTTATCAGTCGGCTCAATCTTGGCTTTATCCGGAACTCTCAGCGCTGGTTTAATCGTCAAGAGCGGATTTTCAGTTCCTCAGGCCGTAATCACAGCAATAATAATCGGCACATGCTTAGGCTTGTTCAACGGCTTTGTGATTGCGAAGACGACGATACCGCCCTTCATCGTTACGCTGGCGATGATGCAGATTGCACGAGGAGCGGCGTATATTTACTCGAACGGTCAGCCGATTAGAGCGATGATTAAGGAGTATCAGATTATCGGAACCGGCTACGTTGGCCCGATACCTCTTCCGGTTATTTACATGCTCGTGTTCCTGGTTATCTGCGTAATTCTGTTGAGTAAAACCCGCTTTGGTCGTCATGTTTATGCTGTCGGCGGCAATGATAAAGCAGCGATTTTCTCAGGCGTAAACGTCGCGAGAACGAAAATGCTTGTATATACTATGAGCGGATTTTTGGCGGCCTTTACCGGCGTAGTTCTGTGTGCTAGAATGGCATCCGGTCAGCCCACAGCAGGACAAGCCTTCGAGATGGACGCGATTGCGGCTACAGTTCTGGGCGGAACGTCAATGTCCGGCGGAGTTGGTAAAATCGGCTCAACCTTCATCGGCGTATTGATAATCGGAGTTCTTAACAACGGCTTGAACTTGCTGGGATTAAATTCATTCTGGCAGCAGATTGCAAAAGGTGTAGTAATTCTTCTCGCGGTTTACGTTGATATGTTGAAGAAACGCAGAAAGTAATATATAATTAGTGAGGGATTAAGTTCCCTCATTTTTTTATCTTTAACTGGAGGCGAATGAGGACATGAAGAAAATTTTTGCTCTGGGCTTGTTTATAATCCTTTTTGCTGCTCCTGTATATGCTTTTGAGCCGTCATCCGTTCTGAACTTTGATAAGTCCGCAGTGCTCGACGATGCCGGAAACGAATGGCTATTTAACGGCGATCCGGCTTTGTCTTCAACTGAATATATTTCTGGTGAATATATTTCTGGCGGCAAGTCTCTTTATCTTGATGGCAACTCTTATATTCAGGCTAAGGACACAGAACCCTTTAATTTTCCCGGCGAATTTACTTTAACGGCTTGGATTTATCCTCAAAAATTCGTTACGGATCATTACGGCGGCGCAACTTTTACGGTCTTTAGCAGGTGGCTTCATGGCATCAGAACGCTTTATCTTGTAAATATCGAAAAAGTTGATGACAACAACGGGAAATTAAAATTTTACACGGACTTTGAAGGCATAATCTCAATTGAGAGTAAAGCATCAGTGCCGCTCAATAAATGGACGCATATAGCCATAACTCGCGACGCTGAGAAAATAATACGCTTATTCATTAACGGGAAGCTCGAGGACGAAAAGAGAATTACTCAGAATTTTACGAGCACGGATTTTCCCATGACTATTGGGGCTTCGTCTAACGCAATGAGAAAATCAATAGGCTATATTGATGACTGGGCAGTATACAAAACTTGCCTTTACACGAGAGATTTTGACGTGTCCGGACGTTCAGATAAGAAAGAGAATGACGACGAGCACGAAAAAATTTCAGCCGCCGACGAAATAAGAAAGTTCAAAGGATTGCTTGACGACGGAATAATTACTCAGGAAGAATTTAACGCGGTCAAGAAAAAATTGCTGGGCTTATAAAAAATTGACCCCTCGCTCTCAAACGGGGGGCGTTTTGTTAATGTCCGTGAGGTGTAATATCCATCATAGCGCGTTCATAAATCAAGTCAGACTGAAGCATTATGCAGAAGCAAATAGTCAACGGGATTATCGCGAGCCAGATAGTCTCCTCGTGAAAATACGGGCTCAAGAAAGTTACTACAGCTCCTCCGAAGAAGAACGCCAGAATAATTTTCACGTGTTTAATCATCTTCGCGCGTGCCTCAGCTTCCTGCTCATGATGTCGGATAATCCGGGCTATGCTTATTCCGATTTGCCGAACGTGATTAGTTACGAACGTCGTAGCCATCGGGACACCTTCAGCCTGTCTGAAAGTGTTAAACTGCATGGCACACAGAAAATTTATCAGAACTTGCGCGATTTGATCCGGCCACGAGAACGGCATTAACCCAATCAGGAACAATACGACAATTTCAATTCCGACTAACATTGTGTCCCAGCGGATAAAGTGAGTATTCTTGACCTTCTGCGGCAAAATTTCCGATATAATCGTGCCGAGAATGTACGCCGTAAACGGAATGAGGTAATAAAATCCCTGTCCAAATTCACCGCGTCCAACAGCCGCCGCCATCTTAACAATATTTCCTGTCTGAGCGTTGCTGAAAACTTCACCGCGAAGGTTATACGTGTAAAGCCCCATCATTCCGCCCGCAATAGTTAGCAGCTCGAAGATGTAATACTTCTCACACGTCAAATAATATTCCTTGTGAAGCTCCTTGTGTAACTCCTTGTGCTGTTCAGTTTGAAATTTATCCTGCAATTTTCACGCACCCTTTCTTGAATGGACATAACCCGCAATTTTTATGATTAGGATTATACGGCCCAGACGCGCAAATTTCAGCAGATTTCTCAATCCTCGCTCGAATTTCAGCAAAATTATCGTAAGTCTTGGCCTCAATTTTCCCCTCTTTCAAGAAGGCTATAAACGTGTTGACTTTCTCAGCTCCGGTTAATTCATGAACGACAAAAGCGTAAAACTCAAGCTGTGATTGATAAAGTCCCGGAGGCACGTTGTCAATGCTCGTAATTTTGTAGTCAACTAAACTATTTCCGCCGAAAAAGCCGTCGATTGAGCCAGCAAGCGTGATTTTCTCGTTGAGCTTAAGCCTAAATCTATATTCATGCTTCAAGTCCTTCTGTTCTCTGAGCATAACCCCCAATTCACTGACAGCAAAATTTTTCAGCCAGCCTTCAAGTGAAGATTTAGCCTTCTCATCACGCCAAATGTCCCGCAAATATCCGGGAAGACGTGAGATATTCTCCTTGTTGTGCAATAAGTCATCGAGACGCTCATAGTAATTCTCGTGAGCTAATACCCAGTGAGCCAGACTTCCGAGTTCCGCGCCTCCGTAAGAAATTTCGTCAGGGTTGTCATCATTCGGAAGCTCCCATGTTAAATTAATTCCCTGCCGGTAACTCCTTCTCCAAGCGAACGGGCAGAACTCGAACAAAGCAAACGAACTCGCCGAGAATTGACGCAATGAGTTTCTCACATTCACGACATCAACGGGAATTAAAACTTTCTCGTCCTCGTCATAGCTAAGAGCCTGTAATTCCCCGTCATTGAGCGCGCTAACTTCTTCAGGCATGAAGCAGTCATCAAGATTATCAAGTAAAAGTTTTGTCCAAGTGTGATTGTGAGGTTCGCCGGTCTTGTCATCGATTAATCCGCAGAAAATCAAGCTGTCCTGAGCACGAGTTGCCGCGACGTAAAATAATCTCTCTTCCTCTTCAGCGTCGCCCTGTTCGGACAATAATTTTTCCCAGTTATGACCTTGAGGCGTAATTTCTCTTGCTCCGGTGTCGTCCTGTTTCGATGCCTGCGAGTTTGAGGTTTCAGCGTCAGCTTGTTTTTTCTCGGTTGAAGCGTAAACGTTTTCGTCGCCTTGCTGCCCATTGTTCGAGGCTTGAGAGATTATGCCTTCTGTGTCATCCTGTTTTAATCCTTGAGAATTTATGTTTTCGTCGCTGTCCTGTCTTACGTCTAGATGCTCTAAAATTTCATCAGGGAAACTTGAGAAGACAACACCGAGTTTTCTTGACGGCCTCAAAGCTCCTCTGTCAACGTCCTTTTTCACACGATGCTCGAAAATTATCGTTACGGGATATTCAAGCCCTTTTGCAGAATGGACAACTCCGAGACGTACGGCGTTTTCGTTCTCGTCATGCCAGGCGGGCTCCTCAAACGAAATTTCATCACGAACTGCACGTGTCATGTATTCAGCGCATGAAACAAGGGTTGAAGTTCCTCCGGTCTGGAAATTACGCGCGACCGATAAAGCCAGCCTCAAATTTCGCAGAACTCTCATTCTGTCGTCAACGTCGTAACATGCAAGCCATTTTCTATTTTTGTCGAACAACGCTAACAATCCTGCCGGGCCTTCGTGTTCACCGACGAGAGCGAGATATTCAAGACGTGAGAACGCTTCGGGTAAATTCTGTTTGATTAAGTCAATTGGCCGAGTTTCTTTATCCGCGAGCCTTAAACATTTCGTGATGGCTTCTTCCTCTGGAACTCCTGAGAACGGGGACATTAACCATCCGGCTACAGCAAAATGGTCATTAAAATTCGCGGCGGCTCTGAGTAAACACACGACATCATTAACTTCACCACGACTGAAATAATCCGTGCTCTTGTCCTGAACTGATTTAATCCCGAACTTGTTTAATGCTTCCTCTAAAACTGGGTAAATGCTTCGTGAGCGTGAGAGAATTGCGAAGTCAGAGAACTTTACGGGCCTTATGACTTTTTCGCGCTTGTCCCAAATCGTTAATTCATCTTTGACCCATGAGGCTATTTTACAGGCTATGTTGTCGGCTAAAATTTTTCTGGCCTCGTTCGTGTTATTCTTGTCGTGGCGGGCGAGATAAACTCTGAAGTCAGGCATTGTCCCCGAATTTCTCTCACTCTCATTAACAGCAGAATTGAGAGAATTATAATATAAGCCTTCCATTCCTTCCGAATGTCCGAGACCGTCAACCCATAACTTAGCGAAAAGATTATTGATGCGTGTTAAAAGCGATTGGCGAGTTCTGAAGCTGGTATCGAGTTCAATATAGGTGTTGGAAAGTTTGATAATTTTGGCGAAAAGTGCGGGATTAGCATGACGGAATTTATAGATTGACTGTTTCGGATCTCCGACGGCAAAAAGATTTGACTTTTCAGCGAGCGAGTAAATCATATCGTATTGCAATTCGTCAGTGTCCTGGAACTCGTCAACGAGAACATGAGCGAACTCACGTTTTACTGCACCGTCAGCAATTGCCTTCTTAGCGTGTAAAATCATATCCGAGAATGACATTAATCTTCGATGGCTTTTCATCTCATTGTAAAGTCCCCATGATAACGCGCAGAATTTCATCAAACTTTTACGCATTCGCAACTCTTCATCCGAAAAATTTTTGTCGTAATCCGGCGTAATCTTCTTTATCAGCTCAGGCCGAGTTTTTCGCCAGTCTCCGAATGTTAAGCCCGTTTCTTCCTTGAAGGCTTTAAATGGCTGTCCTGCCGTCCCAACTATTTCTTTGCCCGCATCAATCACGATGTCTTCATAAAATTTTCTCACGTCGTCAAGCAAAGGATTTTTCGCTCGCGTCGTCAAGATATTCACGAGTTTTTCACCTGAGCCTCCGGATTTCTTAGGTTTAGGGAGATTAGTGAACTGGCTCCAGAAATCCCAGACATCAGCCCATTCATCAGCAAGAATTTTTTCGATTGCCGGACGAGTTTCAGCGATTAATTTATCATCTTCGGCCCATTCAAGCATCTCTTTCCATGAATGACCAGACGAAGCGTGAAGCTCTGCAGTTTTCCTCGCGAACTCGCTTAAAGTTCCTGCACTCCATTTTGAGACGCACGCGCTGAAGTATTCATCGTTGTCAAGAAATTTTGCTACATCCCTTAATTGTTTATCGCCGTAAGCTCTGGCCAATTCACGGAAATTAGCGAACTCGGCGGCGTTCTTGATGCCTTCCCAGAACTCGTTTTCCTGTTGAGTTGAGATTACTGACGCTTTCGGGTCAATATCGAGCGATAATCCGGCTTCACGAATTAATCTTGCCGCGAATGAGTGAATTGTCGATATCCAGCTGTCAGCGAGCCCGTCAAGAATTTTTCGTTTGCGTGCTTCGTCGTGAAAGTCCTCAAGCTCATTCTCAATCATCGCTATAATTCTCTGCTTCATTTCGGATGCGGCGGCTTCGGTGTAAGTCAGCGTGAGAATATTTGACGGTGAAATATCTTCGTTTTCGAGCAAGAGGCGTAAATATCGCTGTGAGAGTACCCAAGTTTTGCCGGTTCCTGCTCCTGCTCCAACGGTTATGATTTTTTCGTCGGTCGAGATTGCTTTTTTCTGGCCTTCGGGCGTGTCAATGGGAAGAGAAAAATTCATACGTGAATAAATCTGCTGAGATAAATTTTGCCGAAATTCGTACACAAACAATTATAATAGGATTTTCCGCTATATTTAGAGTAATTCAAGGCTTCACAATGATTTACGTTAAGACAATTAATTTTCCTGCGAATTGATTATCCTATTTTAATTTGGGAGTGAAATTTTCCAGCAAATAATACTTTATCATGAAAACTTCAGCAGATTAATCCTCCTTTCATGTTGTGTGAATTTTTATGTCAAGATTTTACAGGATTATGCACAAAAAAACCGGCAAGGTGATAAATTTTCCCTGCCAGTTGATAAATTCTGAAGCCAAATTGAAAATTTTACTGTGAAATTGCGCTTACCGGACAAGTTGATACACAGCTTCCGCACTCTACGCAAGTTCCTGCATCAACGCTGGCTTTGCCGTCATTAACGGAGATAGCTGAAACCGGGCAAGCTCCGACGCATGATTCACATCCGACGCAAACGTCCTGATCTACTACTGCTTTTGCCATGATATATTTTTCCTCCCCTCGTGGATACTTGTTGCAAATCGTTTAATCTTGAAGTCCCTCAACTTCTTGATGCGAAAAATTATATCACAACTCATTCAAAAAATCCGCTGTTTGACTGTACAACCTTGCATACACGCGCCACTTTAACGCTTCACAAAGCCACGTGCTGCCTCCTGCCGAGATATGAGCCTCGATTTTTGCCGCGTCATTTCCGACTGGAGCGACGATGTGAGTAATTCCCAAACGTGAAAAGATTTCGGGTATTGCAGGAAGTCCGGGCCCTTGAAGAAAACATCCTTTTTTCTCGCGCAAAATTCCCTGTGTTGACAATAGCCATCTGTCGCGAATTGCTTCAGGAGAAAGCCATACCCATTCGGCCTCTTGAACTCCGCGTGAAAATTCCTCCTGAGCGAAACAATTTTTACGTCCTGCGGCTCTATCGTCGAACACGGCAATTCTCCAGCCCCAATCGAGCATAAACGGCAATAAATCACGTTCATAGCCTAACACAGCAACTTTATCACCTCTGGCACAGGGCATAATCTCATCAAGCATAAGCCCTCCGGATTTCTCAAACGGGACAAGAACAGAACATGCCGCTGATGCTGCCGCGAACTCCTGAGGGAAAGGCGAGACGTATAACTTTGCGAGTTCCTGAAGGCTTGACGACAATAACGCTTCCGTGTGAATTGGCCGGGTCGTGTGAGGTTCCTTCATGGAGTCCGGGACAAAACCAACGCCGTAACGTCCATCATCGCATAAAATAAAGCTGGCATGCCATCCGAGAATTAGGCGTGAAATTTTTGCGTCCGTCTTGTTGCGTAAAATTTGTGATAGGCTCTCGAAAAAGTTATTGCTCAAGTTTCAGGCTCAATTCTTCCCAGTGAGGATATAAATCTTGTAATTCCCCGTCAAGTTTATCACGCTCAATCATTAATTCCTGTACCTTCTTCGAGTTCGATAACGTCTCAGGCTCACACAAAGCCCCGTCAATCTCGTTTATTCTCGCTTCGATTTCAGCAATTTTCTTCTCACATGATGCAATTGACTTTTTAATCTCCCGTTTCTCTCGCAAATTTTCATTGCGCTTCATATCTTGTTGAGCCTTAAGCTGTGATTTTGAGGCTGAAATCGTCTTGCTGTTTTTGTCAGCGTCATAATTTCCCTCGTCTGTAATCTCTTCCCGTTTCTCCAAGAACCATGAATAATTGCCCGGATAATCGTATAATTTCCCGTCCCGAAGTTCTAAAACTCGTTCAGCTAAAGCATCAAGAAAATGGCGGTCATGTGAGACAATTAACAATGTCCCCTGATATTTCAATAAAGCTCGTTCGACAATTTCACGGGTATTAACATCAAGATGATTTGTAGGCTCATCGAGTATCAAAAAATTTGTCTCCTCAAGCATGAGTTTATATAATGCTAATCTTGCCTTCTCGCCGCCGGATAAGACGCTCGCAGGTTTGTGAATGTCATCGCCGGAGAACAAAAACGCTCCGAGTAAGTTTCTTCGTTCGACATCGTTTAATTTTGATGAGACTGCACGGGCTTCTTCCCAGACGGTATGAGAGTAATTGATGTTTAGCGCGCTTTCCTGTGAATAATATGAGAATTTTATGTTGTGGCCGAGTTTTATTACGCCTGAAGTCGGTTCTTCATGGAAACTTAATAGTCGCAAGAGTGTAGATTTTCCGGCTCCGTTAACTCCAACCAAAGCAACACGCTCGCCCCTGTTCAAGACAAAGTTGACGTGCTCAAAAACTCGTAAGTCATCATAAAATTTTGCGAGTTCATTAACTTTCAGGACTTCCCAGCCAGACGGAGGAGCTTCAGGGATTGTGAGCTTGATTGTCTTGTTATTCTCGGCCAATTCTATACGCTGGATTTTCTCTAACTGTTTAATTCGGCTCTGAACTTGGGCGGCCTTCGTTGCTTTGTATCTGAAGCGATTTATGAAACTTTCTATGTGATGAATTTCTGCCTGTTGACGGGTAAATGCTTTTGCGAGTAATTCACGGCTCTGTTCTTTCGCGGCTAAATATTCGTCGTAGCTGTAAGGATAAAGCGTAATC
Source organism: Synergistaceae bacterium (assembly GCA_017454625.1). Classification (GTDB taxonomy): domain Bacteria; phylum Synergistota; class Synergistia; order Synergistales; family Aminobacteriaceae; genus JAFUXM01. Next base: position 2,064 of record JAFTCP010000118.1, on the reverse strand, counting down.
GTTCCGTGTTCCAAATCCGCGATATTCTCGGCGATATTCTCAAGGAAGCGCGTATCGTGTGAGACTGCGGCGATTGCTCCCCTGTGAGTTCGTAACCAGCCTTCAAGCCATTCCATACTTTCAGTGTCAAGGTGATTTGTCGGTTCGTCGAGCAATAAGACATCATGAGCCGACAACAAAAGCGCGGCAATAGCAATTCTCATCTTCCAGCCTCCGGAAAAATCCCGGCAATTTTTGTCCTCGTCGCCAAGTTTGAAACCTAAACCGTGAAGAACTTTCATAGCCATACTCTCGAATGCGAAGCCTCCGGAGTTCTCAAATCGTCGCTCAAGCCTCGAATGCTCGTTCAATAATTCCTCGTGATTTTCCGGTGAACTCGATAATTTTTCCTCGACTGCACGTAATTTTCTCTCGATTTCAGCGATGCCGGCTTTATTCTTGAGATATTGCATCAACGGGACAGCCTCAAGCTCGACTAAATCCTGAGGAAGATAACCGACCGTTAAATTTTTTGAGCGTTCAATTGTGCCGTCATCAGCTTCAATTTCTCCCATCAGGACGCGCAATAATGTTGTCTTGCCTGTTCCGTTTGGTCCGACAATCCCAATGCGGGCGTTATCGGGAATTTGCAGCGATAAATTTCTGAATATAACTTTTTCGCCGAATGATAATGATAAATTCTTAATGTCAATCATGCCCGTAATACTATCACAAAGCACAAAAAATCCCCGCAGATTTACTACGGGGACCGAAAATTAACTTGCGTGTTATGCTTCGGAAGTTATGCTGACCTTCTTATGAGCTTTGTCCTGACTTTTTTCGGCAACTTCGACCGTGAGAACTCCATTCTTGAAACTTGCTTTTGCGCTCTCCGGATCTGCTTCCACTGGGAACGATAAAACCCTTTCGACTTTTCCGTAACGTCTCTCACTCCGGAAGTAGCTTTTATCGTCGCCGCCCTCTTTGACTTCGGATTTCTTCTCGGCTGAAAGCGTGAGCCTGTCAGAATAAACGTGTAAGTCAACGTTGTCGGGATTAATTCCTGGTAACTCGGCTTCAACGAAAATTTTGCCGTCCTTGCGATACAAATCTACTTTTGTTCCGAAGCCAGGAAAATGTTCCTCGAAGAATGGTGCGCTAATTCCGCGTGTAAGCGAATCAAACATTTCTTCAGGGTCCATCATCATTTTCATCATTGGATAAAATCTCTCTCTTGCCATTGTAATCAATCTCCTTAATTTATTTGTCTCTGTTGTTCTCTCACAACGCGGGAAATTATATTACTGACTTTCTTTGATTTTATCGTATGAATTTCTGATTAACTCTTACTATCTTTTACTGACTTTATTTTTTCCCGTGAGTATGCGATAGATTTTTCGTAAAGCCCGATATATTAATGAATGGTGCTGTTTAGCAAGATTACGTCTGCGGATATTATAAATTTCTTGGTTAAGCTCAATCGGAATTTTCTTCAACGGTTGATATTCTTCTGCGAGTTTTACGTTGACCTTGTAGTAGTCTGCCGTGCCGCAATGCATCCCAGTGCCATCACAGCCTATGTTATTAGAATAAGCACGTCCGGGTGATAGCGATAATCTGTGATGAAGAAATAAACTGGCGGTTAATTGATAATCCCATGTTCCGACTCTTCCTGCAGCCTGAGCTTCAAGATTTCTGGAGTTCGGCTTAAATTTCAGCCCATAGTTAAATTCATCTTCACGTCCCTCAGCTCTAATTTGTTCAAGTAATTTTCCAGCGTCAAACTCATAGTCCTTCCAAACCCTTTGCCAAGTTCCCCATCCCCAGATATGAGCAACGTTCATAAAGAAACTTTCAGGCAGTTTATCACCTAGAGTTAAAAATTGAGGCTCCAGCCAGGCAGATATTACTCCGACTTTGTCGTCGTCTTTGTAGAGTTCGAGACCGTCATTAATATACGTCAGAAAATACGGGCTTGTTAAAATATCGTCTTCAACTATAACAAGTCTTCCGAACTCGTTTGCAACTTGAGTAATACCTTCAACAATATTTACTCCACAACCGTGATTTGTCTCGCGTTCAATA
>JAFTCP010000117.1 GCA_017454625.1 Synergistaceae bacterium | reverse complement strand
TGGAGAAGAGATATTCACGCTCATCCTGAGTTAAGCCAGCACGAACAAAGAACTTCGGAATTGGCCGCAAATGTCCTTGAGAGTTTAGGGCTTGAGGTTACGCGCAACGTCGGAGGTTTCGGAGTTGTCGGACTTCTTAAGGGGAAAAATCCGGGAAAAACTATTGCTCTTCGTGCGGACATGGATGCTCTCCCATTGAACGAGGAAACCGGACTTCCTTATGCTTCACAAATTCAAGGAGCAATGCACGCGTGCGGTCATGACACACATACTGCTATGCTTATGGGTACAGCCTGCGTGTTGAACGAGATGCGCGACAAGCTGAATGGTAACGTAAAATTCATCTTCCAACCTGCCGAAGAGTTAAACCCAATAGGCGGCGCACCAGGAATGATTAAGGACGGAGTACTTGAAAATCCCCACGTTGATGCAATTCTCGCTCTTCATGTCTGGCCGTTGTATGAGACTGGGAAAATTATCATGAAGGCCGGGCCTCAAATGGGAGCGTCTGACAGAATATTTCTGACTATTCACGGAAAAACTGCTCATGGTTCAGCTCCGGATCAGGGCATCGACGCAATAGTTATCGCCGCAAACGTAATTACCGGCTTACAGTCAATCGTATCACGTTCAATCTCGCCTCTTGACTCCGCCGTCGTAACAATCGGAACAATTAACGGGGGCTATCGCTATAATGTAATTCCTGACTGTGTGAAACTCGAAGGAACCGTGCGAACTCTTCGAGAAGCTACACAATCAAGAATGCCTGAACTCATCACACGAACAGCGAAGGGAATAGCTGAAAGTTTAGGCGGCTCATGCGAGGTGAAATACGTCAAGGGTTATCCTCCGATGGTTAATGATGCCGAACTCGTTAATCTCGTGTCTGAGAGCGTCAAGAAAACTTCGGCGGAATTATTCATCGTTGAACAGCCGGAATTAGGCGCTGAAGATTTTGCGTTTTTCGCCCGCGAACGTCCGGCTGTAATGGCTTGGCTTGGATGTCGTCCGGCCAATATCGAAGCTAAGGATTTTGCGATGTTACATAACACGAAGTTCTGCCCTGATGAAAATTGCTTCAAGTTCGGGATTGATTATTTCGTCCAGAGCGTAATTGATTATCTCGGCACTGAATAATAATTGACAATGATAAATTTTCCCTCCTCGTGAGCGTCATGGGGAGGGATTTTATTTTTGCTTCCCACCTTATATTTTCATGGTTAAAAGTTATATTTATTCAGCTGGAGTTACAGGTTCAGGAAGAGGGCCGTTAATCTCCTCGTAACTTTTAATCTCGTTCCTGATTGCTCGGACCATCAGATGATTAAAAGATTCGTCGTAAATGGCCGCGAGAATTTTACCCTTAATAAAAGTTTCGTCATCTATGCGAACCTGAGTATAAGACTGTCGGGATTTCATAAAGTTATCAGCTCCTGCTTGAAAGTTTTATCATTAAAAATATTGCCTTAATTAATTCATATCTAGTAATAAAATTATTGTTAGTAATAGCTTTCTCAAAAATTTTTCAGGAGGTATTTATCCATAATGTTACGGAAGAAGTATGTATTTTCGTGTCATTCTCAAGGTCCGCCCGTTAAGTCTCAACGTTCAAATCAAGCTCGGAGATATTGAAGCTGTCGTGAATTTTCGTTTCAGGTTTAAGCTCCAACGTTCGAGTTATGTTGTTGGCCGTGTTCGATGTTTTATCGACGAGGTTATGTTTAAGCATCATGCAGACATTTTATTGCTGGGGCTTAAAGCTCAAAGTTTCATCATCAGCTTCAAAATTATTGTTAGCGTTACAGAAAGGAGAAATTATCATGAAAAAGTTTACAGCCGCATTAATCTTAGCAATAAGTCTCGTTACACTTCCGGCGGTTTATTTCCTCAACGATGAGCCAGCACTCGCCGCCGCCAAGAAAAAGAAGAAATCAGCTCCGAAGGTTGACCCTCTCACTGCTGAACTCGACGAAGCTACTCGTGAATTTGTGAAGCGTGAGAAAATCCCAAGTTCAGTATTGAAAGCCGGAGATATTTACGTCCTCAAGAGTTACACGTCGCAATTCAAAGCTGTTTACGGAGACGGAGCCGAAATATACTCACAGCCTGACTTCAGAGCAAAACGCATTACGAAACTTCCGAACGGAGCAAAAGTAACCGCTGAAGCCGAATTTACAGGACATGCGGGCGGCGAATGGTATTACGTTTATTACGGCAAGGCTAAAGGCTGGGTACTCGCACGCTTTCTTATTGAGAGAGATCCGGACTAATAATTTATCAGGAGGCCAATTATCATGAGAAAAATTTTTGCGCTCACACTCTTAATCACAGCAATCTTCACGTGCAATATCGCTTATGCTGTCGACGCTTGGGCAATCCACAACCAATATGTGAAGCAATTGGTTAAATATATGGAACAAATTGCGCGCTCTGTAAAACCTTCATATATCGGCTATGAATATTATGGGCCGGATGCAGAGGATTATGACTGTCCAGAACAGATTTATTCACTCGTCTACAGAAATAAAACGTCAACCCTTGTAATAAATTTCTATGATAAAAATCTCCGGGAAATGGGAGCTTGGCCTTATTTCAGCACAACAAACCCAGCACACAGCATCGGAAATATCAAAGTCGGAGCCTCAATGAACGTGCTGAAAAAATCTACATTCTACAAGATAGATAACTCTAGACATTATCAGAGCTTTTATGACGGAAGCGTGATTAACGTGTATTACAACAAGAAAGGAATTATCACGCGCATTGAATATCGTTATGAAGAACCTGTTGCCGATGACGCAATGAAATTCATTAACGGGAAAGTCAAAGCAAATTTGAAATAGGAATAACGGAGGATAAATCATGACCAGAAAACTTTTTGCTTCAGTAATTCTAATCGCGCTCCTCTTCGCTCTTCCGATGGATGCTTCAGCCGCCTCAAAAAAGAAGAAATCTTCAAGCAAGAAATCTTCTCAGCCGTCAGTACAATTTGATGTGAACAAATTCATTCAGGCTCACAGAAACGACGACAGGAACACAATTCATCAACAGCTTGTAGCGTTAAAAGGCGATTTCAAGCGGGTGTATACGGTAGGCGGGACTTCCAATGTGAATTTGCTAATGCTGGCTTGTTTATTCGCAGCTGATAAAAACTCGGTGGACGCAATCGGAACTCTCATAGACAATAACCCCGAACTCCTCAATATGCGGGATAGTGCAGGACAGACAGCAATTTTTTACGCGCTCCAGAACGAATTTAATTACACGCTCCCTTTTGAATTGTTAATAATGGAGTCCGGTACTCAGGTAAATATCGCTTCAAATTCCGGGCTTACTCCTATTCAGCTGCTAGTTTCATATTGGGGAAAAGTGTATCAGGCCGAAGCTGAAGCAATTAATATCATGCTGAACAAAGGGGCTAATTTGATTTACGAGGGAGGCGGTATGCCTTCAGCAATTCAAATCATGATTAACAACAATGACCCCAACGCTCAAATCTTCCTGCCGATAGCTCAGCGTCAATATCAGAACTCACGGAGATAATGATAAAATAGCTCAATTAGGCTGAAGATGAAAACGCGAAAATATCTTACAGCTGCTTTGACAAACTAAAGGAGGCAGGAGATAAACTATGAGAAAATTTCTTTACGCCCTAATTCTTATCGTGTTAGCTTGTTCATCGAGTTTTGCTCTTTCTGATGCCGAGTATAAAGTGTTGATGAAGAACAAGAGTTTTGCGGCCGCCGATAAAGCCCTAAATTCAGCATGGAAAGACGCGACGGGTATGTTATACGGTTCGGACATGGACAATCTCAAGAAGAACCAGCAGCAATGGATTAAAACAGGCCGGGACCGTGAAGCTCAAGCCCTCATAAACAGAAACAAGCTCTCGAAGGCCGAAGCATACGCCCAAGTTACGAACGCACGAGCTGATTACATCATGCAATACGTCCGAGATAATACAGACCCGTATGAACGTTTAGCCTACAGCATGACGAAGATTGCCCGGCAGATTTCCCAGTCAACAAAGCCTTCTGCGCAGTCCGGAAAAGTTAAAGCCTGGAGCGGGAAAAATTACATCGTCGTGTTT